>CAISSD010000103.1 GCA_903887975.1 uncultured Legionellaceae bacterium
ATTGTTATTCCATATGCCCATTAAGGCCAATAATATGGGAATATTCTTGGAAAAATCGGTTTGAATAAAATGCTCATCCATGGTTCTTGCACCATCTAAAAGCATTAAAAATGCCTCAAAACCGATGGCAATAGCGGTGATTAAGTTAATCGCTGAACAAAACGAATAACGCCCACCAATCCAATCGCCCATACGAAGAATGTGTTTTATCCCCAGGGATTTGGCCCTGTTGGGTACAGCAGTTACCGCGATAAAGTGTTGCGCTATTGCTTCTGGTGCATGAAGCCAGGTCATGGCACGTTTCATGTTTAAAAGGGTTTCTTGTGTGGTGAATGATTTTGATGCAACCACAAACAAAGTGGTTTCAGGATTTAACGACGCCGTGACTTCTTTAAAATTTTGCGCATCAAAATCAGAAACAACATGAAAACCAAGATGCGGTGTTCGATACTCAGAAAGTGCAGTTAAAGCAAAAACCGGACCTAAATAAGAACCACCAATGCCCAAGCTCACAACATCCGTCACGGCTTTTCCCGAATACCCCAACCATAAACCATCACGAATGCTCTGACTGATGTCTTGCATTTGTTCGCGAGCAAATTGTATCTCTGGAATAATATTGTATCCATCAACCAAAATCTTGGTTTCATCCGCTGCTCTAAGAGCGGTGTGTAATGCAGGTCTTTGTTCGGATGCATTAATGGGCATCCCTTGCATGAGTTGATGCATCATGGTTGCCAATTGACATTCATCAGCCAACTCAAACAACAACGCCCAAGTGGTGTCATTCATCAACTGATAACGATGATCCAGATTCAAATGTTGGGTGCTTATGAATGATGGAGTGAAGGATGAATCTCGAATATGTTGCGATTGAAACACATTAGCATGCGCTACCAAGTGCTTCCATACGTTGGTTTGCGTTAAAGATTTCATTGTATTTTTTATTCTAAAACATCATTTGATTCTACAGAGCCAACAAAAGGCCGTCAATTTATTTTGGTTTGGCGGATGGAGTTGTTGTACTCTCTTGATTTTGAGGCGCTTCTGAGGCCTTTTGTTCTGGATTGGCACCCTCAAGTGCGCGTTCGGCCAATAGAATATTTTTTTCAAGCTCGGCTTTAAGTCTTGGATCGTTGGTTAATGAACGAAGATTATTTTGTAACTTTTGAATGTTTGATAAAATACGTTGTTTGTAATCAATTAATTTATTTTCTATTTCAATGCTTCGATCGTTTAAACAGCGAGTACCACTTCGAGGAGTCATTTCAAGTTGCATTCTTGTGGGTTCAGAAAAGTATTTTTTAAGCGCCTCTGGTTTGTATTCTAATACCAATCGGTCAACCAAATAAAATTTACCTTCGTATTTAAATGTAACTTTATTAGCGTTATTCAATTGCTCACGCATGTCCAGACAAAATTTTTGTATGAAACCCGTTGTGTTTTTGATTCCATTTTCTAAATACGCTTTTTGCTCTTCTGGGGTTTTGGTAGAAAGAACTTCAAGAAAATTGCTAATCTTTTTATCATCTTCAACATTTGCCTCTTGTTCCTTATTATATTGCTCAAGATTGTGATTTAATGCCGCAGTTTGTTCATCAATGTTTTTTAGGATATCCAGATTAGGGTCTGCATTTAATATTTTTTCAAAATCGTCTGATGATTGATTGGTGATTGTCCTACCGTTTACTTGAATGACATGTTCCTCATACATTTTATCTTTCCACCAACCCCACAAATAAGATTGGTTGGCATGAAGTTCTGAAATAAATGCCAATACCGCATTATTAAACTCAATATCACGCTGCCTTTTTCCTTCTTGGGTGTCATTTTGGTATAGTTTTCTTTCTTCCGCACTTTTCATCCCATCGCGCGCAATTTGATCAACCAAATCTTTAAAACTTTTTAGTGGTTTACGCCTGGCCATGTTCAATCTCACATACAATGAACCATCTTAACTTGATTATAGTTCATAATTTTTATGATATGATGACGAACATTATTAATTTGACATCCACAATCATGAATACAGCAAGCATTGCAGTCATCATCCCTTATTATAATGGTTCAAAAACCATAGAACGTGCGCTTAAAAGCGTGTTTACCCAAACCATCGCTGCTTTTGAATGCATCGTGGTTAATGATGGATCAAAACCCGATGAACGCCAAGCGCTAGAACTTTTACAACAAAATTACTCTTTCACCATCATCGACCAAACCAATCAAGGACAAAGTAGTGCAAGAAACACAGGCGTTGCCGCAACAAAAGCAGACTACATTTGTTTTTTAGACCAAGATGATTTTTATTTTCCAGAGCACAACGAAGTCTTACTTAACATTGTTCCAGAACAAAAAGCGCGTTTTGGTTTTGTTTATGCCAACATCAGCGAGGCCGATGGCGAAGGTCATATTATTGATACCCATATGCTTCGTTCTCAAAAAGGCACGCACCCCAAATTTGGTCCAATCATCAATCTGTTAAAGCTCAATCTTTTTATTCTCCCCTCGGCCACACTCATTGCAAAAAAAGCCTATGAAACCGTTGGTGGTTTTGATCCTCAATTCATCGGTTATGAAGACGATGATTTATTTATTCGTTTGATTCGAGCCGGTTTTGATCACAATTACATTGATCATCCTGTCACAGCCTGGTGTGTCAGTAGTCAATCAACGTCTCAAAATAGAATCAAAATGGGGCGTAGTTGTTTTAAATTTTTTCAAAAACTCATTCGTTTGTTTCCTGATGATCTCATTGGTCATCATTATTATTTTCGTGATGGACTTCTGAATCGATTTGGCAAAGAATTTATTGCCGATGTCATCAACCTGACCATCCTGCATTCCATTGACAAAAAACATCACCAAGAAGTTCATCAACGACTAAACGATTATGCAACGCTTGTCTATCAAAATGCATCCATTGGCCTATTTTATAAAATAAAATTATGGCTCATGATTATGATACTTAAAATGCTACCCAGAGCCCCTAAGTTGTTCACCCAACCTTTAAGAAGAATTCATCGTTTGCCATGGCTAAGACGATTAATCGGCATCACTTAAGCGAATCCCTCATCATGAAAGAGCGTATTAAAAGTTTTGTGTTAAGAAATGGTCGTATTAGCCCGCGCCAACAAAAAGGTTTGGATGATTTACTGCCTCATTTTATTTTGTCACCCAATAAAACCAGTTTTTCGATGATTTTAAACCAAAATCCTGATGTTGTTGTCGAAATTGGCTTTGGCATGGGTGATTCGTTGGTGTCTATGGCAGCCAACCATCCCCATATTCATTTTATTGGCATTGAAGTCCATCAAGCAGGCATTGGAAGTATTTGTGCCAATTTACATGAAAAAAACATCAAAAACGTGAGTATTGCACCTTTTGATGCCGTCACGGTATTGAGCGATTATATTGAACCCTCGAGCTTAAGCGGCGTTCAAATATTTTTCCCCGATCCCTGGCCTAAAAAAAAGCATCATAAACGTCGCTTGATTCAACCCGAATTTGTTCGCTTACTGGTTGAAAAAATAAAGCCCGGTGGTTTTTTGCACTGTGCCACGGATTGGGAAGATTATGCCCAACACATGATGAACGTGCTTCACAACAATCCCAATCTAATTGGTGGCCAGTGTGAAAAGCCCGAACAGCGCCCATTGACCAAGTTTGAACAACGAGGCCAAAGACTGGGGCACCAAATTTGGGATTTTTATTTCAAGAAGTTAAGTGATTAAGCTGTATTTTCTGCCAACGTTGTGATCGACTGGTTTTGTCTTTAAAATCACCCGCCAATTGGCCGCATGCGGCATCAATATCATCACCGCGTGTTTTTCGTGTGATGGTATTGATGCGTTTTTGCACCAATAAATCACGAAAAGCATCAATACTGGCTTCGGTTGAACGCTGATATTGCGTCAGTGGAAAAGGATTAAACGGAATAAGATTAACCTTGCAAGGAACATCTTTTAACAACTGAATCAGTGCTTTTGCATGAACAGGTGTGTCATTAACATCTTTCAACATCACATATTCAAATGTCACCACCCTTTTGGAATCTTTGGGAAAATAATGTCGACAAACATCCATAAGCGAAGCCAACGGATATTTTTTATTCACCGGGACCAATACATCACGAAGCTCATCGGTTGGGGCATGCAACGAGACCGCCAAAGAAACCCGGCTTACTGCTTTTAATTGCTGCATTTCGGGTATCAACCCCGATGTGCTCAAAGTCACCCGTCTTTTGGACAATCCATAAGCATAATCGTCCATCATCAAATCCATGGCCGCCACAACGGCGTCAAAATTAAGCAAAGGCTCGCCCATACCCATCATCACCACATTGGTGACTTTACGAAGAGGCTCCAACGCTCGAACCGCCAACCAAACTTGTCCAATAATTTCAGCTGTGGTTAAATTTCGATTAAATCCCTGTTTTGCGGTGGCACAAAAACTACAGTTCAAGCCACAACCAACTTGTGACGACACACACAACGTACCACGATTAACTTCAGGGATAAATACGGTTTCTATGGCATTACCACAATCAAGCCGCATCAGCCATTTTCGAGTCCCATCTAGAGCCTCTTCTGATTGAATGATTTCTGGTAGACGAATTTCTGTGTGCTCTTCTAATCGTTCACGTAAAATTTTTCCAAGATTGGTCATCTTGGAAAAATCACAAATACCATATTGATGAATCCATTGCAGCAATTGTTGGGCACGAAAAGGCTTTTCACCCCATTCAGAGCAAAATTGCTGCATACGCTCAAGATTAAAATTTAATAAATTAATCTTTGCGATCATGACGAGGACAAATCTCAGATGCAGTAAAAAAATAAGCAATTTCTTGCGTGGCAGTATCCAAAGCATCTGAGCCATGCACTGCATTCGCATCAATACTGTCTGCAAAATCAGCACGAATGGTTCCAGGAAGTGCTTCTTTAGGATTGGTGGCACCCATCAAATCACGATGTTTGGCAACGGCATCAACACCTTCCAAAACCTGAATCATCACAGGACCTGAAATCATAAATGAAACCAAGTCTTTAAAAAAAGGACGCTCACGATGAACCGCATAAAACCCTTCAGCTTCTTGTTGGGTTAAATGTTTCATTTTGGCTGCAATAATAGAAAGCCCCGCTTGTTCAAATCGGGTATAAATTTGCCCGATGACCGATTTTGCAACCGCATCGGGCTTGATGATCGATAATGTTCTTTCTTTTGACATACAATATCCTAGATTAAATTATTTCCGCTGAATTGTAATGTAATTTCAGAATCAGAACAATTATTATCATCATCGGAACAACAAGAAGCAATGCTCGCTGCTGTTCGTGTTATCAACGTGAACCAATCATACAAAGGCGCTGCAATTGCATTCATCATAAAAAGACCTACTGCAGCCACATACCAACAACCGGTGTGTCCTTCATCAGATTCATTCATTCCAAGTGCAATCAGATCAAGTAAAAAAACAATGATGTGGAGCGCCGTCAAGAATACATTCAAGACAAAATTCCCCACAGGGCTAATCGTTAATTGCCATGCAAAATCTCCAAAACCATGTAATGGCTCATCCCAATCAGGTTGGGTCAATCCACAATAATCTTGCCATGCATCGTGAGTATTTTTAATTTCTATAAACATTTCTCGACTTTAGCCATTTTTACTTAATCCGTTCGCCCTGAGTACCCTATATCCTTCGGATAAAATATCTGGAAAGAACAGTATTTTTTTAGATTTAC
>CAISSD010000104.1 GCA_903887975.1 uncultured Legionellaceae bacterium
ATATAGCATGATCCCATTAATTAAAATTGCAACTAATTTTTGATGGGGGATTCCTAAATTTCATTCGCGAGGCGTATATTCAGCTACATCACATTGATTGTTTGGATTATTTTTTCTAAATTATCCTGGAGTTATGCAGAGATACCTTCATTGGAAGAACAAACCAACACCCACTTGTGGATCTATTCTTTAATGTGGGTGGTTGGTTTGATGATGATCCAACGTAATCTGCAACGCATGATGGCAACCTATCGCATCTATGGTTGGCGGCCTATTTTTTTGGTCATCCCAAGAATGCTGTATGGCAATGTATTAAACTGCCACGCATTGCTTCGGGCATATCGTCTCTATTTCTCAACCCCAAAAAAAGAAAACGCGCCAAGGCAACCGGCATGGGACAAAACCACACACGATTTTCCCGGTTGTCATCCGCTGATACAACATTATCCCCGATTGGGTGATTTACTCATCAATGCGGGTTATATCAATGAAAAACAGTTGAATCATGCCTTAAAATTACGTGAAAAAACAGGCGAGCGCTTGGGTGAGATTTTATGCCGACTTCAATACCTAGAAACAAAAGCATTATTACAATTATTGGCCATTCAATATGATTTAAAACGAACGCCATTATCCCATTGTCAAACCATGATGAAATTACATCGTCTTGACGTTCCTAAAAAAGTAGCCCAATTTTTGCAAAAAAATAAAGTCTACATCATGTCCATTCATCCGACTTATAAAGAAATAACTTTGGCCATTGAGGATCCCACCAATATTTTATTGATTAACCAGTTGCTTTGCTTATTTAAAGGCCATCAAACACAATTTATGTTGATTGATCCAACGTTAGGGTAACGATATTTTAAAACGACAAGATCTAATTTGCCTTTGGCCATGCCATGCGTAATATTTTTTGTTTTTGTGCACAATCGCGTAAATAAAGGTTAATAAGTGTCTGATAGGGAATGCCATTGCCCTCTGATAAATGCTTAAAATAATCAATTGTATCCATATCAAGTCTTATGGTAACTTGTTTTTTTAAGTCATGAATATACGGATTTTTTTTTGCAGCTGAAAAATCATATTCTTTTTTCATAACTGACCCCCAAGATAATAAATCTTTCTTCATCTTCTGAATGTTCAGGATCATGAATAACTTTGGCATTTTCATCAAAAAATACTGTTTTGGCTTCATCAAATTCGATACCATGCTTTTTCTTATTTAAAAATGCCTTAGAAGCATCCCATTCAAAAGTAATATTTTTCATAAAATTATATTATAACTACATTGTAGTTTTTTTCAAATAAGTCCTGAATACCCATCTTGACAAATACACTCGACATTTCGTTAAATAACCCATCAAACACAGATACTCTAAAACCCTCGCGAGCAATCCTTGATGACATCAAAAACATGAATCCCATGAAAATATTACGTCTTATTCTTGGCGATCAATTATCAAGCAGCATCAGCTCCCTGAGCGATTCAACGACTGACGATTACATTTTGATGTGTGAGGTGATGGAAGAGGCGAGCTACGTTAAACATCACCCTAAAAAAATTGCTTTTATCTTTGCCGCCATGCGTCATTTTGCGGATGAACTTAAAGCCAAAGGCTTCAAGATTCGTTATGTCAAACTGACCGATCCCACCAATACAGGCAATTTAACCGATGAAGTCATGCGCGCGATGCAAGCATTAAAAGCAACCCATCTTGTGGTGACAGAGCCTGGGGAATATCGTTTAAAGTGTATGATGGAATCCTGGTCAACACGGCTTAACCTCAATCTCGACATTCGTGAAGACGATCGTTTTCTTTGCTCTAAAAAAGAATTTTCCCAATGGGCGGAGGGTAAAAAACAATTTCTAATGGAGTATTTTTATCGCGACATGCGAAAAAAATACAATATTCTGATGACGCAAGATGGCAGCCCGATTGGCGGTGCGTGGAATTACGACAAGGAAAACCGCAAACCCCCAATCCAAGGACTAACCTCACCAAAACGCATGTGCCATAAAAAATCCAGCATTTTAAAAGAGGTTTTATCCTTAGTGGCGAACAATTTTTCTGGCCATTTTGGGGTGCTAGAACCCTTTCACTATGCCCTCACGCGCCAACAGGCGCTACTTGAGCTTGATGATTTTATCGAGCGAATTTTACCGTACTTTGGTGATTATCAAGATGCCATGGTCAAAGGTGAGCCCTATCTAAACCACTCTTTACTATCGTCCTATCTCAATGTGGGACTACTTTTACCATTGGAGCTATGTCAAAAAGCAGAAGCACGTTATCACGAAGGCAAGGCACCGCTTAATGCTGTGGAGGGTTTTATTCGTCAGATTATGGGGTGGCGAGAATACGTACGAGGAATTTACTGGCTCAAGATGCCCGAATATGGCACGCTTAATGCGCTCAATGCCAAAAGACCATTACCCAATTTTTATTGGGGCAAGAAAACCAATATGGCATGCATGAGCGAGGTTGTCACCCAAACCAAAGAACATGCTTATTCTCACCACATCCAACGCCTGATGGTGACTGGAAATTTTGCCTTGATTGCAGGACTTGATGTCGCGGAGGTTCAAGCATGGTACTTGGCGGTCTACAGCGATGCATATGAGTGGGTCGAAATGCCCAATACCCTTGGCATGGCATTGTTTGGAGATGGTGGCATGCTTGGCAGCAAGCCTTATGCCGCAAGCGGAAAATACATCAACAAAATGAGCAATTTCTGCAAAAACTGTTTTTATGATCCCAATGATTTGTTGGGTGAAAACGCTTGTCCTTTTAACGCATTATACTGGGATTTTTTTGCTCGCCATCAAGCGCAATTAAAAACCAACCATCGCCTGACTTTTGTTTACAGTACTTGGGATAAATTTCCCCCAGTCAAACAAGAATCCATTCAAGCAAAAGCAACATCACTTTTGGGTCAAATTGAAAAAGAAGAAGTCTAAAAAAGATTTTAAAGAGCAATTGTTGATATTTTTTCGATCTTGTAGTATATTTTAAATACTCTTCGAATAAATAACGAGATCATCATGAATCCCCAAGACAACATCCGTTCTGTGACACTGGATGATGAATATTATCCCAGCAATCCTCCTCTATATTGGGCAATCATGACAGACGACCATGGTAATGTTTCAAAACAAACCATGACTCGTCAACAAATCATCGATCAAAATTATGTTCATAAACTTTCTGATGTAGACGTGGCGCGTTTATGGGGACTAAATCTTGAATCAAGGGCAGGACAGAAAAAGTTAGAACAAATACGTCACCAATATCCCCGTCGAATCGATTATAATAAGCTTTTTATTGAAACAGAAGTCAATTTTCCACGAAAAGCGTTTGACATCAACCGTGATGGTGTAACCAACGATGTTGTGCTGAACAAACTTACAATAACGTTGAATAGTCTGCCCGATTGGCGCTTTCGCTTTGATGATCTCCATCAAAAAATAGATGGTTATTTTCTTGACAATCATTTTGAAGGTCTTGCTCAAATCAAAATTTATAAAAAACCAACAGGCTATGCATTGGAAGTAATGGCGGAGTATGGTGATAACGAACCCTCTTTGGCATTAAAAAATAAATTACAAACCGTTTTCGATAAAGATTATACACCAAAACCACGTCGATCTTTTCTGCCACCTCCTGTACCAAACACATTAGATCATTTACGAAAAGTGTATACACACGAAGAGTCCCTTCAAATCATTGATGATGTATGTTCGTATAGCACATCAGATCCTGTTCAGGGTGCAAAAGCGATTTTATCCATGAGTTTACCTGATTCTGATTTTTTAAATAATCCTTCCTGTTTTAATGAAGAAATCATGGAGCGGATCATTAAAGCTTTGGAGCCACTTGTTCTATCTGATGATTATGAGGCTATTGAACATCGGACTGTTGGTATTGCCTTAAAATCTTGTTTGAATTTAGCACAAGAGGATGAGTACCGAACCGCAATAGCGGCATCACCAACATTGGTTGATGCCATCCAATTTTATGCCGACATTCATCCAACATGGACCACGGGCCAAATCAAAAACACCGCATCTGAACTTAAAAAACTTTGTTTGGATGCATATCCATCAGCCAAAGCTTCAACATAATGGTCCTAAAGGCCGGGATGAGGGTTTGGTTTATCCCGGCCTTTCATGAAGCTTAAATTCTCCAAAACCTATCATTGACAGGCCTATTGGGTATATACTTAGGGGATCTAAAAACATGCCCTTGAGGAAATCGAATGTCTGTTGAAACCACTTATGATTCAAGCAACATCAAAGTTTTAAAAGGCTTGGATGCTGTACGCAAACGTCCGGGGATGTACATCGGTGATACCGATGATGGTACAGGTTTGCATCATATGGTTTTTGAAGTCGTCGACAATGCCATTGACGAAGCCTTGGCGGGGTTTTGTCATGACATCAAGGTCATCATTCATGCCGATGAATCCATTACGGTATCCGATGATGGTCGTGGCATACCGGTTGACATTCACCAAGAAGAAGGTCGCTCGGCGGCTGAAGTCATCATGACCATCTTACATGCCGGTGGTAAATTTGACAGCAATTCTTATAAAGTCTCAGGCGGGCTTCATGGGGTTGGGGTTTCGGTGGTGAATGCATTGTCGGCAGAGCTTCATTTATTGATTCGTCGCGAGGGTCATGTTCACGAACAACACTACCGCCATGGCGTACCGGATGAAGCCCTTAAAATAACTGGGACAACGAACGAAACGGGCACCCAAGTTTGGTTTAAACCCAGTAGCGATACGTTCACCCACATTGAGTTTCATTACGATATTTTGGCCAAACGCTTGCGTGAG
>CAISSD010000105.1 GCA_903887975.1 uncultured Legionellaceae bacterium
CGCGTTAGCTGCGACACGGAGGGGGTGAAATCCCTCCACGTCCAGTGCACACCGTTTACAGTTGGGACTACCAGGGTATCTAATCCTGTTTGCTCCCCCAACTTTCGCGCCTCAGCGTCAGCAATGTTCCAGAGAGCCGCCTTCGCCACCGGTGTTCTACACGATATCAACGCATTTCACCGCTACACCGGAAATTCCACTACCCTCTCCCATACTCGAGTCAATCAGTTTTGGCGGGCCTTCCCAGGTTAAGCCCGGGTATTTTACAGCCAACTTAATCAACCACCTACGCACCCTTTACGCCCAGTAATTCCGATTAACGCTCGCACCCTCCGTATTACCGCGGCTGCTGGCACGGAGTTAGCCGGTGCTTCTTCTGTGGGTAACGTCCATTCAATCAGCTCTTAACCCATCAAACCTCCTCCCCACTGAAAGTGCTTTACAACCCTCAGGCCTTCTTCACACACGCGGCATTGCTGGATCAGGGTTGCCCCCATTGTCCAATATTCCCCACTGCTGCCTCCCGTAGGAGTCTGGGCCGTGTCTCAGTCCCAGTGTGGCTGTTCGTCCTCTCAGACCAGCTACCGATCGTCGCCTTGGTAGGCCTTTACCCTACCAACTAGCTAATCGGACGCAGGCTATTCTTATAGCGCCAGGCCCTAAGGTCCCCAGCTTTATTCTCTCGAACATATGCGGTATTAGCATGAGTTTCCCCATGTTATCCCCCTCTATAAGGTATATTCCTACGCGTTACTCACCCGTTCGCCACTCGCCACCCATATAGCAAGCTATACCGTGCTGCCGTTCGACTTGCATGTGTTAAGCATGCCGCCAGCGTTCAATCTGAGCCAGGATCAAACTCTTCAGTTTAATTCCCAACACAAATCAGTTTAACCTGACTTGCTTTATATTCTTCTACTTCTATTCTCTCGCACCCTAATTATCTCAGAGCGCCCACTTGGTTTGTCTTCTATCTTGTTAATCAGCTCGCCTTCGCTGGGCGTGACGCGTATTCTACATTTCTTTATGCTATTGTCAACGACTTTTTTAATAATATTCTTTGATGGATAGTCCTGATGCCTGTTGAATCAACCAACGCTTTATCCATGGCCATTGGTTACAGCCCCTCATGCCAAGCGCTCGCAGTGCCATCAATGAGGGGTTGGTATTGGTAAAGCCTGCTTTTAACACCTCCATCATGGCAATAATGTTCCACATTGCTGCCTTTCGTCTGCGCTGATACGCTCCCAGCATTGACGTAGAAAACAACAAACCAGGTTTTGTATCCATGAGATCGAGCCACGTCATTAAGTCCGCAAGTCCTGTATTCAAACCAAGTCCGGCTAATGGATGAATGGTATGTGCAGCATCACCCAACAACAACCATCGAGTACCCGCATAAGCATGGACATGACGCATCATTAAGGGAAAGGACTGACGCGATGACATCAGTCTACTTTCTCCCAAACGCGCCTCGAAGGTTTGCGTCAAATGCTTGCCAAATACATCATCAGACATGCTTTGTACGACGTTGAATTGCTCCTGCGTTGTAGACCAAACCATCGAGCACAGATGATCGTCCATCATGGGCAGCAAAGCCAAAACACCACCATTGGTAAATACTTGGCGCGCAATAGACTGATGTGGCTTTTCGGTTTGAATTAATGCCACGATAGACTCTTGATGATAAGACCATTCTGTGGATTGAACACCTAAAAGCCCTCGTGTTTTGGAGCGCGCTCCATCGGCAACCATCAATAAACCAACGTGTTGTTGCCCGTGAATTCCTTCAACCCAAACACCATCTTCTGTTGGTGTCACCGTCAATAAAGGATGGTGCGCACACAATACAACACCACAATCCATGGCCTTTTGCACCAAAGCATTGTTCATTATCACACTTTCAACCATATGATTTAAATGATGAGCCCCAATCATGCGTGCATCAAAATCAACAGAAGCTTTGGTCATGGCATCCCATACCAGCATGCCACGAACAGGTGTTGTCCGCGTCAACGCCGTCCATACACCCAAAACCTCAAAACATGCTTTTGACGCGTCGTTAATGGCATAAACACGCGGATCAGAATCAAGTGGATCGATCTCTATCGTGCCTTTATCCCAGCACATCACTGAATAGCCTCGTTGACGCATGGCAATTGCCGCCGATAAACCAACAATACCCGCACCCACAACCAAAACATCAGCATCATGGAGACTCATAAATTCATCCCACAAGCCCAATTGGGGGGATTAGAACCGTAACCACTGGCATAATGAATCAAATTTTTTTTAAGTAAGGGGCTTTGATCCAAAGCCAATAACCCTAAGCCTTTCAAGGTTTTAAAGTTGTGTGATGATTTTGAAAATAAAGAAACCAATCGATGTGTATACTCAGCAACAAGCGCTTGATCAGGCTCACGTGCTTTTTGATAATGCAACAACATCTCCTGATTTAAACCAAACTCTTGTATGCATTGGACCAGTGCTGCAACATCTCGAAGGCCCAAGTTAAATCCTTGACCCGCAACCGGGTGCAGGGTATGTGCTGCATTACCAATAAACACCACCGATCCCATCACTTTTTGCGGCATCGTCACTTGTCGAAGCGCATAAGTCATGCGCTTACCCACAGAAAGCATTCGACCAACACGATAACCAAAGGTACGCTGTAATTCAGCCAAAAATACCTCGTCGGATGTTTTTATCAATCGCTGAAGTTCTAAAACGGGCAAAGCCCATATCACTGCCATACGTTTTTCTGGCAATGGCAACAAAGCAAGTGGTCCTGATTCAGTAAAGCGCTCATAGGCAATATTTGAATGCGAACGCAAAAGACCAATATTGGTCACCAAGGCCTGCTCCTGATAATTCATTTCATCACTTGATAAACCACAAAATTTTCGCATGGAAGAATCAACACCATCCGCAGCAACCACCACACGGCCTTGAATGGTTTTTTCCCCACTTTTGCTTTGAATGCGTGCCGTGGCGGTCGCGCAATCAAACGACAACAATTGTGAGGGCTCATACAGGGATGGCCCATGGATTGAGGAACACAAGGCCCGATACAATTCATGGATTTCAACCACCCAACCCAAGGGCAAATGGTTCTCGGACGTTAAACGCGTTGCACCAAATGCACCTTTAAGTGAGGTATGAATCATCTTTATTGGCGTGGTTTTTGATTCCAATGACGACCAAATCCCAAGCATCTTTAAAATATTCATGCTGGCAGGCGAGAGTGCTAAATTTCGCGCATCAAAGTCAGGCTCTGTTTTTAACACCGGCATTTGTCGTTCAATTAGAAATGTTTTATAACCCAATGATCTTAAAGCCAAATCCAAGGTCAACCCTGTTAAACCGCCACCAACAATCAAAACATCAACCAATTCAACCACGTAAAAAATCCTCAATGGCATCCACTTCTTTGATTAAATCCTCAGTTAAATTAAGCGCCCCTTCTGCAGTCACCAACACATCATCTTCGATACGCACACCAATACCCCACCATCGCGGATGAACATTTTTAAGTCCAGGTGTAATGTACAAACCAGGCTCCACCGTCAAGACCATACCAGGCTCTAAAAAACGCCACTCTTGGTTAATTTTGTAAGCGCCAACATCATGAACATCAAGACCCAACCAATGACCGGCTTGATGCATATAAAAAAGCTTATACGCCTCTTCAGCAATCAATTCTTGGACATCCCCCACCAACAAGCCAAGCGCGACCAAGCTTGTTGTCAAAGACAAAACCACTGTTTGTTGAATCAAATCCCATCGAACGCCAGGACGGATTTGTGCTATGGCTAATTTTTGAGCTTCAAGAACGGCTTCATAAATCAATCGTTGTTCCGTACTAAATCGACCATCAACAGGAACCACTCTTGTAATGTCTGATGCATAACCTAGATATTCAGCACCCGCATCCATTAAAACCAGGCTGCCCTTTTGCAGGGCTTGATTGTTGTCGGTATAATGCAACACACATGCATTGGCGCCCGATGCAACAATAGACTCATAAGCGGTTTGTCTAAAACCCGCCTGCTGCAACACCGACAAAAACGCAGCTTCAACTTGATATTCATACGTTTCGACTCTAGAAGCCCGCATGGCATGCCGATGACCCTCCATAGAAATACGCGCCGCCTCGCTCATCCAAAGTACTTCTTGTGGACTTTTAAACAATCTTAATTCACCCAAAATCGGCGCCAAATCAGCAAAACAGCCGGGCGTCTTTAAACCACGTCGACTCTGTTTTTTAATATTACCCCATGCCGTCATGATTTGTGTCTCAAGGCCGGGGTGTTGACCGATGGCATAATAAATCGCTGTATGCGCCGCCAAAATCTCAGGCAAACGTCGCTCTAATTCATCCAAAGAGTAAGCCGTTTCAACGCCCAAATCCAATGCCCCATCCGCGCCCAAGCGTTTTCCAGTCCACTGCTCTTCAGCGGGATTTCTTGGTCGTACAAACAGCGTGCTCGCGCCTGTTGAGGCAACCAACAAAAGGGCTTCGGGTTCATTGGAACCAGTTAAATAAAGAAAGTCACTGTGTTGACGAAAAGAATGCGTGACATCACCATTTCGAAGGACAAAAAGGGCTGCAGGAATAAACGCCAAAGCACCTTCTGGCAAAAGGCTGGCCAATGTTTGACGACGTGTTTTGTGTTCCAATAATGAAGCACTCATGTAGCGATTCCAAAATCCAAATAAGCTTTTGTGATTTTAACCGATTTAATGGCAGGGGTCCAATCCATGAAAAAAGGCCGTGCTTTAAGCATCACGGCCTTCACCGTCTCATCTTATTTTACATGTTTCACATGTTTTACTTTAAACGTGACATATTGATATCGTGTTACACCACGATCACCAACAACATCCATGGTGCCTTGATGCTTCACACCGGTGATCACACCACTTTTACCCGTGGACAAATCTGTGATTTCATCACCCATCAAATAATCTTGGCTAACCAAAGTATTACCAAAATCAGAAACAGGGTAACCACGTTCAATCTTGTCCAAGTAACCCACCTCACCGGTGTAGGGGTCGCTAACCATATAATCAGCGTCAATCACACCTTCAGGATTTAAACCATACCATGGTGCATTCACAACACTGGTGGTGGTATCGGTCAATAAATTGCCTGTACCAACCACAACACCCGTCACTGGATCAACAACAACATCATCCATCGTTGAAGCAGACACATTAGTGTATAATGCTAAAGAAGACAAGCCTAAAATAACTTGTGCTGCGATTAATGATTTTTTCATCATAACACTCCTTATCAGGTTGATAAAAAATTTATCTACATGAATAATATTAGCACATAAATGAAAATTGATCACCGAGTGCTTTGTTGGGCTGGAAAAATTCTAATATATAAGATATACTATATATAAAAATCAACTGGAGTATGATGATGAGTAAGGTTTTAATTTCGATGCCAGATAAAATAGCCTCCCGCATGAGGGCAACCATGCCACAGCGCCAACGAAGCAAAATTATTGTTCGCTTGATTGAGGCAGAAATAGAAATAAGGGAAAAAGCCCTGTTTGAATGTGCAATAGAAATTGAAAAAGATGCCCTATTGAACCAAGAAATGAGTGATTGGAACGTCACGATTCAAGACGGGTTCAATCATGAATCGTGGTGATGTTTACTGGGTTGATCTAAACCCATCAACAGGTTCTGAAATCAACAAACAAAGACCTTGTGTTTTGATTGGCGCAACACCAATTAATCAAGCGCGTCATACGGTTGTGGTTGTACCTCTTTCCACAAAAGCCATAGCCAAAACGCCATTAACCATTGCGGTGGACTGTCTTGGAAAAAAAGTAACGGCCATTTGCGATCAAATCCGAAGCGTTGACAAAAGCAGATTAAAAAATCAAGCCGGATCTCTTGCAGAGCAAGATCTGAAAGCGATTGAAGAAGGGTTACGGGCTGTTTTGTGTTTATAATCCAAAAAAATTTACCCAAATAACGCCGTTTTAAGCCCGGCCTTTTTGCCGAACTTTTCGTATCGCGCGAATTTGGGCAATGGCCTGGGCCAACTCACCTGCTGCCAAAGAATAGTCAACTTCGCTGTTTTTATTATTGATTAACGCTTCTGCGCGTGCCTTGGCGGCCAATGCGGCGGCCTCATCAAGACTGTCCGCACGCTCAACCGCATCAGCCAATACCGTAACAGAGTCAGGCTGCACTTCCAACATGCCACCAGAGACATAGTAAATATCTTCAACACCACCAGGCAATTTGATGCGAACCTCACCTGGTTTTAGAATCGTCAGCAAAGGTGCGTGCCCGGGGATGATGCCGATTTCACCAAAATCACCCGTGGCAACAACCATCTCAACCAAACCAGAAAACAATTCATGTTCGGCACTAACAATATCTAAATGTGTGGTTCTGGGCATATTTTGCTCCCTCATAAAGTCTTGGCTTTGGCCACAGCTTCGTCAATACTGCCAACCATGTAAAACGCTTGCTCAGGTAGGTCATCGTATTCACCAGCCAAAATGCCTTGAAAACCTTTGATGGTGTCTTTAAGCGATACATACTTACCAGGTGATCCAGTAAATACTTCGGCAACAAAGAAAGGCTGTGATAAAAAGCGCATGATTTTTCGTGCACGAGACACCACTTGACGGTCTTGTTCTGACAATTCATCCATACCCAAAATGGCAATAATGTCTTTCAGTTCTTTGTAGCGTTGCAAGGTTTGTTGCACACGACGCGCGGTATCATAATGCTCTTGACCAACAATCAATGGATCCAATTGTCTTGATGTAGAATCCAATGGATCCACCGCAGGATAAATACCAAGCTCTGCAATTTGGCGCGACAAAACAACGGTTGCATCCAAATGCGCAAATGTTGTGGCAGGGGAGGGATCGGTTAAATCATCCGCAGGTACATAAACCGCCTGAATCGAGGTGATGGAGCCAGTTTTGGTCGAGGTAATTCGCTCTTGCAGCATCCCCATTTCCTCAGCCAATGTCGGCTGATAACCCACAGCAGAAGGCATACGACCCAACAGCGCAGAGACTTCAACACCCGCTAAGGTATAACGATAAATATTGTCAATAAACAACAGTACATCTCGGCCTTCATCACGAAATTTTTCAGCCATGGTCAAGCCAGTTAACGCAACGCGCAAACGATTGCCTGGTGGCTCATTCATCTGACCATAAACCAAGGATACCTTGTCCAAAACATTGGAGTCTTTCATCTCATGATAAAAGTCATTACCCTCACGAGTACGCTCACCAACACCGGCAAAAACTGAATAACCGCTATGCTCAATGGCAATGTTTCGGATTAGTTCCATCATGTTGACGGTTTTACCAACACCGGCGCCACCAAACAAACCGACTTTACCGCCCTTGGCAAAAGGACACAGCAAATCAATCACTTTAATGCCTGTTTCCAAAAGCTCTTGGCTACCGGCTTGATCATCATAACTGGGTGGTTTTCGATGAATCGACCAATGTTCTTCAGCATCCACAGGACCAGCATCATCCACAGGTTGCCCCAAAACATTCATGATGCGCCCCAGGGTTTTTTTACCAACAGGAACTTGAATGGGCTCGGCAGTATTATGCACCTGAACGCCACGTTTTAACCCATCGGTTGTACCCATGGCAATGGTTCGAACCACGCCATCACCCAACTGCTGCTGCACCTCAAACACCAAATCACCATCAATTTGTTTCAGTGCATCATTAATTTTGGGCACGTCTTGGCGTGAGAATTCCACGTCGACGACGGGGCCAATAATTTGAACGATTGTTCCTGTTTGTATGCTCATCATCTACCCTCTTATAAAGCGTCTGCACCACCGACAATCTCTGCCAACTCTTGTGTTATTGCAGCTTGTCGGGCTTTGTTATAAGCCAATTGAAATTCTTTAATCAAACCACTCGCATTATCCGTGGCGCTTTTCATGGCAATCATTTTTGCGGCTTGCTCACAGGCAATGTTTTCCACCACCGCTTGATACACTTGCAATTCCAAATAACGCTGAAGCAATGCATCCAACAACTCTTTTGCATCAGGTTCATAAATATAATCCCAATGATGTCCAAGCGTTTTACCATCGTCATCAGACTTTGGTAAGGGAAGTAGTTGGGTGACGGTGGGCTTTTGCGTCATGGTGTTCACAAAAGTGTTGTGAACAACGTATAAAGCATCAATCTCACCTTGTTCAAACGCATCAGTCATGACCTTGACCAACCCTAACAAGTCGTTGACGCCTGGTATGTCACCCAATTGATCGCAAGAGGCAATCACTCGACCACCCACACGTCGAAAAAATCCCTGCGCTTTACGTCCAATCACCGCATAATCAAAGGCAACGCCTGTTTGATGCAGCGGTTTGGTAAACGCCATGGCTTCTCGGAACAAATTGGCATTAAGACCACCACATAAACCCCTATCCGAACTCACCACAATCACACCAATGCGCTTTTGCCCACGAACCTCCATGAAAGGGTGATTGTATTCACAATTGGCTCGCGCAATATGGCGCACAACGTTGTATATTTTGTGCGCATAAGGCTTGGATGCACGCATCCTATCTTGCGTTTTACGCATTTTACTTGCCGCAACCATCTCCATCGCACGCGTTATTTTTTGCGTGTTTTTGATGCTCGCAATTTTTGAACGGATCTCTTTAGCACCAGCCATGTTCGCGTCGCCTTAAAAAATTACCAACTGCCTGTACTTTTAAATGCCTCTACTGCTTTTTTAAGCTGTTCGGCAATGCCATCATCAAAAGCACCTTTTTCATTGATTTTTTTCATCAATGCCGCATGCAAATGTGCCATATTGACTTGCAGCGCTGCTTCAAATGCACTGATTTCAGCAACAGGAACATCATCCAAATAACCATATTCAGCCGCAAACAGGGATACCGCCATTTGTGCCACGGAAAAAGGCGCATACTGCTTTTGTTTCATGAGTTCGGTAATGCGCTGACCACGCTCCAATTGCTTTCTCGTTGCATCATCCAAATCCGATGCAAATTGTGAAAACGCTTCAAGCTCACGAAATTGTGCTAAAGCAAGACGCGTGCCACCACCAAGTTTTTTCATGATTTTGGTTTGTGCAGCACCACCCACTCGAGAGACAGAAAGACCGGAGTTAATCGCCGGACGAACACCTGAGTTGAACAAATCCACATCCAGGAAAATCTGACCATCGGTGATGGAAATCACGTTGGTTGGTACGAATGCAGAAACGTCACCGGCTTGTGTTTCAATAATAGGCAGCGCTGTAAGTGAGCCTGTTTTGCCCTTGACCTCACCTTGTGTTCGCTTTTCCACTTCTGCGGCATTAATACGCGCAGCACGCTCCAAAAGACGCGAATGCAGATAAAAAATATCCCCAGGATAAGCTTCCCGACCAGGTGGACGACGCAATAATAGTGAAATTTGTCGATAAGCCCAAGCTTGCTTGGTCAGATCATCATAAACAATCAACGCATCTTCGCCACGTTCCATAAAGTATTCGCCCATGGTGCAGCCAGCATAAGGCGCGATGAATTGTAACGCTGCAGAATCAGAGGCTCCTGCCACCACAACGATGGTGTGTGCCAGCGCACCATGCTCTTCGAGTTTTCGTACCAAAGCCGAAACTGATGATGCTTTTTGCCCAATGGCCACATAAACACATTTAACACCCGTGTCTTTTTGATTGATGATGGCATCAATGGCAATGGCGGTTTTTCCGGTTTGTCTATCGCCAATAATAAGCTCGCGCTGACCTCGACCAACAGGAATCATGGCATCGACGGCTTTAAGGCCCGTTTGAACTGGTTCGTCCACCGATTGCCGTGCAATAACCCCGGGTGCTACTTTTTCAATGGGCGCAAGACCATCGGCTTCGATGGGGCCTTTGCCATCAATGGGATTACCAAGTGCGTCAACCACGCGGCCCAAAAGATTACGACCAACAGGCACTTCAAGGATTCTGCCTGTACATTTGCCTTTTTGCCCTTCGGATAAGCTTGATGCATCACCAAGAATCACCGCGCCTACAGAATCACGCTCTAAATTAAGTGCCAGGCCAAATACGCCACCAGGGAATTCTATCATCTCGCCTTGCATGACGTCAGCCAAACCATGCAAACGAACAATACCATCTTTCAAACTCACAATGGTACCAACGTTGCGCGCTTCAGAGACGCTTTTGAATTGTTCTATTTTTTCTCGAATCAATTCGCTGATTTCAGATGGATTGAGTGCTGATTGTTCTGACATATATACCTCTTCTATTATGCGGTCTTCAAATTAAGCGGCAAGTGCAGCGCCTAATTTATTTAATTTACCCAACAAAGAACCATCGATGACCAAATCGCCTGCCTGAATCACGGCTCCCCCCAACAACGTGGGATCAATCATCACGTGAAGGCCAATATCCCGATTCAACCGTTTGGCGAGTGATGTTTTCAAGCGAGCTTCTTCTTCATTCGATAACGCGGTAAAACTGCGTACTTGAACCATCAATGTTTTTTCAAAATCTTCTCGAAGCGCTTGATACTGAAGCAACAACTCTGGAAAAATCCCCAAACGTTTGTGGTGTGCCAAAATCTGAATCAGATTCAGCGCCATGGGGCTATCTTGCTTGCCAACCACATCCATCAACAGCGACGTTTTTGTCTCTAGGGCAACATTGGGATTATTGAGATAATCTTGAACTTCTGTGGCTTCGGTGAACTGCGCCCAAAGCATCAGGAGGCTGCTCCATACTTGCAAATTTTGATGGGTTAACGCCAGCTCAAAAATTGCTTTGGCATAGGGTCTTGCAATGGTTGTGGTGTTTGCCATGAGTTATATCTCTTTAATCAATTCATCAATGAGTGAACGGCTTAGCGCCTCATCCACCGAATGTTTTATGATTTTGCTGGCACCCATCATCGCAAGGCCTGCGACGTGTTGTTGCAGCACTTGCTTGGCATGATTCATTTCATGAATCATGGCATCATTCGAAGCCTTTGCAATAATTTGCGCCTGTGTTTTGGCCTCAACTTTGGCCTCTTCAATCAACTGTGTGGCACGACGATTGGCCTTTTCAATCAAGTCGGCAGCCTGAATTTTGGCTTGCCGTAGCTCTTCTTTCGCATGATGCTGGGCCAGCTCAAATTCACGACGCCCGCGCTCAGCTGCTGCCAATGCATCGGCAATTTTGGTTTGTCGCTCGTCCAGTGCTTTAGACAAGGGCGGCCAAACAAAAGCCATGGTAAACCAAACAAATGCCGCAAAAACCAACATTTGAATGACTAAAGTGATGTTGATGTCCACGTGCTGTTCTCCAAGTATTGAGCCAATTAAGACGCTAATGCCGCAAGAAACGGATTGGCAAAGGTGAAGAATAACGCAATACCCACACCAATCATCGTGACCGCATCCAAAAGACCGGCGACAATAAACATTTTAACCTGAAGCATCGGTACCATTTCGGGCTGTCTTGCGGCACCTTCTAAAAACTTACCACCCAACAATCCAAACCCAATGGCAGTACCCAATGCGCCCAGACCAATCAAAAGTGCCACGGCAATAACCGTCATGGACTGAACTTGTGCGATCAATTCAACTGCTTGCATATCTATCCCCTTAATGGATTGTGTTTAAAATAAAATCAATGATCTTCGTGTGCCAAACTCAAATAAACAATGGTCAACACCATAAAGATAAACGCCTGTAGTGTGATGACCAAAATATGAAAAATCGACCATGCCAATGCCAATACAAACTGGGTTAGGCCCAAAACAGCACTGGTGGCAACAGAAGACGAGGCATTCACGTGCAATGTTAAGAGCGCAATCAGGATAAAAATCAGCTCGCCTGCATAGAGATTACCAAAAAGTCGCAGAGCCAACGAAATCGGTTTGGCGACCAACCCCACAAACTCCAATAAAAAGTTAAATGGGATCATCAATGGGTGATTAAAAGGCTGTAGGGTCAGCTCTTTGATGAATTTCACAGGGCCTTTGACTTTAAGACTATAAAAAATCACCATAAAAAACACGGACAATGACAACGCAAAAGTCAAATTCAAATCGTTGGTGGGCACAACTTTGAGATGATGATAGCCAAACCACCCAGCGATGACTGGCAGAACATCCACGGGCAAAATATCCATGAAATTCATGAAAAAGACCCATATAAAGATGGTCAACGCCAAGGGACCAATGAGTTTGCTTGACCCATGAAAACAATCTTTAACCTGTGTGTCGGCAAAAACCAGCATCATCTCAGCAAAATTTTGTAGCTTTCCAGGAACACCAGTTGACACTTTTCTTGTGGCCCAAAAAAGAACGCCAAGCACCAGCGCACCCAAAACAACAGAAAAGAAAATGGTGTCAAAATTGATGGTCCAAAAACCATCGGCTGGGCCAAATTGCATGGTTTTTAGGTTAAACGTTAAATACGTTAAATGATGTTTTATATATTCTGTACTGGATGGCATTGAATTCACATTCCAAACTTTTTGTTGTTATTCACAATCCACGGCAAAAACCACACCGTCATTTGCACCGCTATATATCCACCAAAAAAGCACACTGGGTTTATGTTTGCTATCTTAAACACCAGGCCAAACAATAAACACGTCAAGACAATCTTGACGGCTTCGCCCCGGTAAAAATCTTTGGCAATTTTTTTTGCTGCTTGGGCACCATGCTTTGAAAACACCATGCTTGAAAAAATCACCGCCGGCACCAGAAACACCAAGCATCCCAAAAACCAGGACATCATGGCGAGCTTTCCCGCATAGAGCCCAACACATACCGCCCCCATCAACATCACGATGGTTTGCGCACGCCTTAGGCGCCTTGCCAATTGCAGCCCGTCTTTATTTTTCACATTAAAACCCATCTTTTGGCGCGCATTATAAATCATGAATCTTTGATAGGCAACCAAGAATTAATGGTTTATGATGAAGTCATGCATTTTTCTATGGTACAAGGACTGATATCCATGCGTGCGCGCCTTTTTAGCATTTTTTTGGTCTTGTTGTTACAAAATACCGTGAGTTTTGGTAAAACTGGCGATTATTTTGAAATCGCGAGTCCTTTTAATGGCGCAGTTTTGGTTAGAACCACCATTCCCAATCACCTCTATCCTGCTGCAGGCATTCGAGTATTGCCACCGTACACCCTCAATTGCACACAACAAAGTGGCGATTATTGCTTGTTCGCCGTGAGTGATACCATGCCTGCAAAATTTCAATTGTTGGGGCCAACGTCTGCTGGCATTGCTTTGGTTGATTTATGTTTGAATGGCGAGGGGCCTTTGTCATGCCAGCGGTATGAGTTACCGGTGGATTTGGAGTTGGCGGTATTGAGCATTTTTCCTAAAAAATTGGTGTTAACTACTGGTTATCAATCGGGCATCATCACGGTCACCAATACCTCAACCACCATCCCAGTGTATAACGTCTATGCGGATTTGGCCACCGCCGGACTTGATGCAGATGCCACCAGCACGACTTGTCCTGGGGAATTAGCGCCACTGGCATCATGCGTGTTAACATTCACCTCCAAGCTCACCGAAGTGCCCACCACGCCCTTTTTCATTCAAGCCGATGGTGCAAAACCAACACCGGCCTTCTTGCAAATCGTGGGTCAGTCTGTTGCTGCATTGACGCTAGACACTCAACATTTGGTGCTGACTGTTGGAACACCATACACCTTAAACGTCTACAATAATTCTGATATTAATGCATACAGTGTGACTGCTCTTCTAGAAGCCACGGGACTTCAGGATTTGGTCATCGTTGATGCGACAAACTGCGCAACCATTCCAGCGTCTGCAGGCATGCCACTAAGCTATTGTACGCTCACGTTTATACCATTTGCACCCACGCCAAGCGCAACCGAAGGCATCCCCTTCACCATCCAAGGCAGTAATACCGATCCTGCAACACCAAGTCCTGACATGGTCATTCTTGCTGCTGATTTATTACCTTTAACCATCACCACCACGCCATCTTCTGATCCGCTAACCTTAAATCTTATTTCAGCACAGGATGCCGAGACCATTACCGTCACCAATCCCAGTCTATCTGTGACCATAGACAATGTTACGGCCAATGTCAGCGATGAGATACTGGGTTATGTTTCAGCCTTTGTCACCAGCACATCAAGCAACACCTGTGATCCCATTGCACCTCTTGGAACCTGTACCTTTACGGTCACGCCGTTTTATACCTCCATTGGCTTGGCAGGCACCATTAATATTCAAGGCACAGGCACCACCACAACCAGTGTTGCGGTAAACATTGCAACATCATAAATGATTGTGCATGACAAAAAGTCTGTGTTATCGTGTTTTGAAATCAACAAAGGGCAGGGATGATGCGGCGTTTTTTTTACATAGGGTTTGTTTTGATGCTGGCGTTTGGTGCAACCCACGCCACAACCGGTGACTATTTCACCATCAATTATACCCCCAATGGCACGTTGACCATCAACACCACCATTCCCAACCATTTGTATAAAAATGCCGGCATCAAAATGGATTTGCCTTTTGGTCTTTTGTGTACCCCCCAAGAAAACGGTTATTGTCTTTTCAGCGTCAGTGATACGCTTTCAGCGAGTTTTCAGATCTACGGTCCCATCATTGCAAGCATCGCGCATTTTAATTTGTGTTTGAATGGAGAGGGGCCTTTGTCGTGCCAAAATTACGAAGCCAATGTTCAATTGGATAAATTAACATTATCGGTAACAGGCTCACCACTGGTTTTAACCACCGGGGGTGATACGGGCTCACTCACCATCACCAACACCAATCCGGTTGTCACCGCCATCAACATTCAAGCCCGCATCGACCCCAGCAGTGATTTGTACAATAATGTGATTGTCTCCGGCAACACCTGTGCCACACTTGCTCCATATGCAAGCTGCACCATAAGCTTTACTTCTCTTGCCAACGCAGTGACCATCCCACCCACCAATGTCGACATTCAAGGGCTCAATACCTTTCCCGCACCCGCTTCCATTGAAATTGTGGAGCCTCCACAAACCACCATCACGGCTACTCCTTCGAGCGCAACATTAACCGTTGGCAGTACCATGAATAGCCAAATCACCATCACCAACAATTCCAGTACACCCGCATACAGCATTACCGTCGTCAGTAACACTTTGGGCGATGCGGCCAACATCAGCATCACCACCCCGGATACTTGCGCAACCTTGGTTCAAGGGGGCGATCCGTGTATTTTTACCATTGAGCCATTGGCCCAAGCATCCGGGACCGTGACATTTCAAGGCAGCAATACCACCGCAAGCAATGCGGTTGA
>CAISSD010000106.1 GCA_903887975.1 uncultured Legionellaceae bacterium
ATTGGTGTGTTTGGCGAGCAATTGAATTTGATGGCTACTGGTCGCGGTTCCAAGAGTGGCAACAGCGTTATTGAAGCCATATTGTGCCAGCGTGATGACATCCATGTAGCCTTCAACCACAAGAATTTTTTCGATGTTGGTGCTGTGTTGCAAAATTTGGTGTAGACCGTAGAGTTCTTTGCCTTTTTGAAAGAGACTTGTTTCGGGAGAATTGAGGTATTTAGGTTTTTGCGAGGGATCAATGCTTCGTCCGCCAAATCCTATGATACGCCCACGTGCATCGTGAATGGGAAACATAATGCGCGCCCGATAGCGATCGTAGCAACGTTGTTGATTCACGATCAACATCCCCGTGCTGATAAGGCCTTCACGTTTGCTTTTAAATTGCGCCTCAAGGGTTTGCCAGCCGTCTGGTGCAAAGCCTATTTGATAGGTTTTTGCAATGTTGCCATCAATACCGCGTTGTTTTAAATAATCAACGGCTTCTGGGGCCGCGGTTTTGAGTTTGGTTTGATAAAAAGCTGAAACTTGATTGAGTAGCTCGTACAGATCGGATGATTGTTTTCTGAGCATCGTTGATCCTTCACGAGGTACGCTCAAGTTTAGCTTGGATGCCAAGTTTTCTATGGCATCAATAAAGCCAAGGTGTAAAAAATTCATGATGAAGCTGATGGCATTACCACTGGCACCACAGCCAAAACAGTAATAAAACTGTTTTTTGGCAATCACATTAAACGATGGATTTTTTTCTTGATGAAAAGGGCAGCAAGCAACATAACTCCCACCGATTTTTTTAAGCGGAACCAAGCCATCAATCAGGGTGACGATGTCGGTTTTGTTGAGTACTTCATCAATAAAAGGTTTAGGGATCACGGCATTTAATGCAAACGCGTTTTGATGAGTGCACTAATTTGACTCATGTCGGCACGACCTTGGACATGAGGTTTGATGTGGTTCATCACTTTACCCATATCGCTCATTTTCTCGGCGTTGGTGCTGACCATGGCTTCATCAATAAGTTTTAGAATGGCTTCTTCTGATAAAGGTTCGGGAAGATAATGTTTGATGATTTCAAGCTCAAATTGTTCTTGCTGAACCAAATCATGACGCTGTGCGGCTTCAAATTGGGCAATGGATTCTTTACGCTGCTTGAGCATTTTGTCTAAAATCAACAGTAAGCGCGCATCATCAACAATAATACGCTCATCCACTTCAATTTGCTTGATGGCAGCGGTGATTAAACGCAGCGTACCGAGTTTTTCTTTTTCTCGAGCACGCATGGCATTTTTTAAATCAACATCAATGTTTTCTTTGATAGACATGTTTATTTGCGACGACGTTTGGATGCATGAGCGGGTGTGACGTCTCGGGATGTTTTTTTCAAATGACGTTTAACCGCAGCTGCTTGTTTGCGTTTGCGCTCAGCAGTTGGTTTTTCGTAAAATTCACGACGACGAAGCTCTGTTAATAAACCTGCTTTTTCACAAGAGCGTTTAAAACGACGCAATGCGTATTCGGGGTTTTCGCCTTCTTTAACACGAATGGTGGGCATTCATAATTCCTTGGATTGTTATGGATCTTTAAAGGTCATTATTTTAGTAGGGTTATTTTTTGTCGTCAAGCGATATTTGCATCATGCGGTCAAATAATGGCCATCGCGCACGCGTTTGGATGCTAAGGTCGACATCCTGTTCGCCTTGTAACAGATGCATGCATCCTGCATAGGCGACCATAGCACCATTGTCGGTGCAATACTCGGGTGTTGGAAAATAAACTTCTCCACCAAGGTTTGCCATGAGCGTGTTTAATTTTTTCTGTAAGGCCTGGTTGGCACTAACCCCACCGGCCACCACCAAAGTGTGTTGTTGGGTCTGTTGGAGTGCGCGTGCACATTTTATGGTGAGCGTGTCCACGACGGCGTCTTGAAATGCTGCGGCAATGGCACTTCTTGCGCTGTCATCTTGGAGGCTATTTTGCCATGCAAGTAAGGCATGCGTTTTAAGACCGCTAAAGCTAAAATCAAGCCCAGGCCTATCCACCATGGGACGTGGAAATTTGGGCAATAGCGATTTTATTCCAGGCAAAGCGTCGTCGGCAAGTTTTGCAAGCTTTGGTCCTCCTGGATAAGCAATTCCCATTAATTTTGCCGTTTTGTCGAAAGCTTCGCCCACGGCGTCATCCAGCGTGTCACCCAAAAGGTGATAATCCCCCAATGCTTTGGCTTCAATCAATTGCGTGTGTCCACCAGAAACCAAAAGGGCAATAAATGGAAAGTTTAGCGTGGGGGTTTCAAGCTTGGCGCTTAAAATATGGGCTTCCAAATGATGAACAGCCAATGCTGGAATGTTGAGTCCAAACGCCAAACTTTTGGCAAAAGAAGCCCCAGTGAGTAAAGCGCCAATGAGACCAGGGCCTGCAGTATACGCAATGGCATTCAGTGCGTGTTTTGTGATTTTTGCGTGCTTTAAAACATCATCTGTTAAGGCCACCAAATGCTTGATGTGATCGCGCGATGCAAGTTCAGGAACCACACCACCATAAACTTCATGAAGTTTGATTTGTGAATGAAGTTGATGCGCCAAAAGACCTTTTTCAGAGGAGTAAATGGCAATACCGGTTTCGTCGCACGATGTTTCTATGCCTAATATGTTCATATCAAAATAAATTATAGGTTGTGTTGATGGGATGAGGTGGCATGATGGCCTCAATGAGTGTGGGGAATTGATGAACAATCGCTGTATGGTGGGTTTGAGCAGGCATGTGTTTTTCTTGATATTTTGAGAGCGCCATTAATTGATTTAACAGACCATGGATGCCTGTAAAGCTCCAAATGACAGTTAATATGTTTTTGGAGCAGTAATCCAAAGGCGCATGATTATGGCCCATGGGGGTGGCCAACCAGGTTTTATCATCAGCCAGTAAAGGAACATTGTGCAGCGATTGTCGTCCGCCGCAAGGTGTGGGAAATGATTCTTCCAAATAGCCCAAACGAAAATGAATATGGGGGCTGTCAATTTTATCCAAATCATAGGTGGTAATGCTTCTCATTTGTTCCAAACTAAAAAGAAAATTCACCGCTTCCAATTGATTCATGGGGGTGATGTTTTTGCCTTGCATGGCGGATACAATCTGTTGTTCATTGAGTTCTGTATAATGTTGTGGAGGTACCCCAAGATTTTTTAATAAAGCTTTATAATCTTTAAATGAAGAAACATCGGGTATATTGGGGGTGGTGCAGAGCTTTGATAAAGAGTAAATTTGTGCCTCAATAAGATTTTTATAATATTCTGATGTGGGCTGAAGCTCGACTTTGGAATAGATTAAACCCAAATAGCACTGGCTCCATGGTGCGCTCGAGCTTCTGAGTACTGGAATATAAGGAAAAAATTTCATATTAATCATTATGTTGTTGCTTAGAGGTCGGCATTATAATGGTAGTTTGTCAAAATTACGAGTTAAAATGCCATGTTTTGATGAATAATTTGACGGATAAATGGTCTCCTTCAATGTGTATTTTTTGTGGAAGTTGTCCTTTTGGGGTGTTGCTGTAGGCCGGATAGCTAATTTTATAGTTATTTTGGGGTGATGATTGTGGCGCGGGTTGTCCTTGAATCCAATACAAAAGAGCATCCAGCGGCAGTTTTATCCCGGCATTTTTTTCCAATAACGTGTTGGGATCGTTGGTGATTAATTTTTTTCTGCCTTCTTCATAGGTGATGACGCCTTGTTTGTTTTGAATAAAAACCGTTTTGCTGTTGATGGGGCCAATGAGTGTGATTTGATAATTTTTTGAATTGGTGTATTGCCAGATTAAGTGCGCGGTCCATATTTTTTTGGCAGATTTAGCGGCAATAGCACCTTTTAGGGTAAAATTTTGCAAAAGGCGCGGTGTTTTGGGTTGACAGCCGTTGAGCAGGATGAAACTCATCAACAATACGAGTGTTTTGGCGTTCATGGATAACTCTTTGGCGTGGTTTTTGGGATGACGATACGTTAGAATAAGCCAATGATCAACCACAAGGCGATATTCATGCAATCGATTGCCATTTATCCTGGAACTTTTGATCCCATCACCAA
The DNA here is from genome assembly GCA_903887975.1 of uncultured Legionellaceae bacterium. Lineage (GTDB taxonomy): Bacteria > Pseudomonadota > Gammaproteobacteria > Legionellales > Legionellaceae > CAISSD01. The sequence goes on from CAISSD010000106.1 coordinate 4,078, forward strand.
TGGACATTTGGACATTATTCACCGTGCATCACAATTATTTTCCACCTTAATCGTCGCGGTGGCGAGTAATACTGGCAAAAAACCTTGGTTTGATTTGGCAACACGAAAAAATATGATTGAAGAAGCTTTGGGTGGGGTGCCTAATGTACGGGTGATTGGGTTTCATCATCTATTGATTGATGTGGCGCGCGAGCAGCATGCTGCGGTTATTTTGCGAGGACTTCGTGCGGTGCATGATTTTGAATACGAGTTTCAATTGGCAGGGATGAATCGAAAATTGGCGCCACATCTTGAAACCTTGTTCATTACCCCGTCTGAATCAACCATGTTTATATCATCGAGTTTGGTTCGAGAAATTGCCTTATTGGGTGGCGATGTGGCGCAATTTGTTCCATCATGTGTGGTGCGTGCTTTTCAATCCGTCTCGCCCAACAACTGACGCATGGAGGCATGAACTTGGTTCATTAACACGTCTTTGTGTTCTAAGGTGTGGGTTGATGCATCGATGGGTTGTCCAATGTGTATGTCCACCGATTGATTCAGATGATAATGAAGCGTTCGTGCCGGCAAAATACCCGAAGCGCCTCGTATGCCAATGGGGATGATGGTCGCCTTGGTTTCAATGGCCGTGATAAAACCACCCTTTTTAAATGCGCTCAATTGACCATCGTTCGTGCGCGTGCCTTCCGGCGCCATCCAAAGCACAATACCCTGTTGAAGTGCGGTGTGAACGGCTTTTAAGTCTTTGATGGCTTGATGACGATTTTTTCGATCAATAAACGGAAATTCTCCTGCGCGCATGGCACTTCCAAACAACGGAATGCGTGAGAGCTCAATTTTGGCCAACATACGAATGCTGGTGGTGGGAAAGGCGGCAAAACTTAAAGGGATATCATAAAGGCTACTGTGATTGCACATGATGATGGTGGGTTGGCCTTTTTGTGGTTTGACCTGATGGGGATTTTTGATGGTTAAGTGAACCCGAACCAATCTTAGAACACGCTTGGTCCAGCGCTGCATGGTCGCATCCACCCATTGTCTTGGAACTTTGCCTTGCAAGCGTTTGATGATGGCCAGAATGCAGGTGTTGGCGGTCACCGCCAGCGATGCCAAAATGATCCAGGACGTTCGTAGCAAACCTATTTTTTGGTCCGAGGGATTCATGGTTTGGTGTCGTCATGTTCGATGATGCGGCCTTTATTGTTTTTGGCGGAATGGCTTGGAAAACAATATTCTTTAATCCACATGGCTGCCCAAAGTCCCACACCAATAATCAAGCCCCAAAGCAATAAAT
>CAISSD010000107.1 GCA_903887975.1 uncultured Legionellaceae bacterium
CCCAAACTCCCTGACGCCATAATGAATGTAGTTTTCTTGTCCGCAGTCAGTGCAGTTTGATTCGGTTAAATCAGCCGATCCACCCAAAAGTTCTGGGAGTTTTGGGGTTAAAGACCTCAAGCAATGAAGTGATGCTTTTCTGGTGGCTATTTTGGTGTGATTGCTTGCTTCATGACTCATGAGGGTATTGATGTCTTCTGGCCATGAATCAGGCAAATCGCCATTAATGCGGCGTAAAAATTCATGGTAACGTTGTGGTTGTTTGGTTTGATAATCATGAGCGTACTGCAACCAAAGTTGCTCGAGATGTGTGCCTTCTGTTGTGTGATCCCACGCTTCATAAAGGGCTTTTGGGATGACAAAGGGCTCATAAGGCCAATGCAATTTTTGTCGTAATTGAATGATGTCTTCAGCACCCAATGGTGCTCCGTGGGTTTTTTCACTGCCAGCCAAAAGTGCGCCATAACCAATGGTGGTTTTACAGATGATTAAAGACGGTTGAAGATGGTTGGCGCGTGCTTTTTGAATGGCTGTTTCTATGGCATTGAAATCATGTCCATCAATGGGTCCCACAACATGCCAGTTGTAGGCTTTAAAACGCAACGTTGTGTCATCAGTGAACCAATCATCAATAGGACCATCAATAGAAATTCCATTGGCATCATAAAATACAATAAGCTTACCAAGACCCCATGTTCCAGCCAAAGAACAGGCTTCATGAGAAAGGCCTTCCATCAAGCAACCATCACCAACAAACGCATAAGTATAATGGTTGACCAATAGACCGTCTTCGCCGTTAAATTCGCGGGCCATGCGTTGTTCAGCCAACGCCATGCCAACAGCATTCGCTAAGCCTTGCGCCAATGGTCCTGTGGTGGTTTCAACACCGGGCGTTTCTGACCATTCTGGGTGTCCTGGTGTCTTTGAGTGGAGTTGGCGAAAATTTTTGAGCTCGGCAATGTCCAAGGCATAACCGGTTAAATGCAGCAGTGCGTACAACAACATCGAACCATGTCCATTGGATAACACAAATCTATCGCGGTTAAACCAATGAGGATTAGTAGGATTGTGCTTTAGAAAACTTTTCCATAAAACGGTTGCAACATCGGCCATACCCAATGGCATGCCCGGATGTCCAGATTGTGCTTTTTCCACCGCATCGACACTTAAAAATCGAATGGCGTGGGCAAGATCTCTGGAATAATGCATAAATACTCTTGAGATAAAGACAATAAGGGTGATATTGTCGCTTAGAAGTGCCGTGCTGGCAACGAATAATCGAACTTCAAAGCCATCATATTATTACATTGTGGTTTTTTTATGGTATAATTGCTCAATTTGTTCTGGATGAATGCGGTAATGGTGGCAACATTATATCGATTACAACGGCAAAATACGCCAGGATTTAATCAATTATTTTTTTCTGAACAAAAAAATCAGCGTCAATATTGGCATTTTAACGATCACGACGATGTTCGTTTTTTTAAACAATTGGGCCTTAATCATGTCAGTTTTAATATAGAGTATGCTGCAGAGCGGCATTTATGCAAGCAGCAACAGGAACTTCAATTAAAAATCCAATCGGTTCAAGGTTTGTTGGCAATGGCCCGCTGCCAAGAAAAGTTGTATCGCGATTATTTGCGTGTTCCCGCGCAAGCAAGACGATTTAAAGCCGACGCTCGTTTGTATCGTCGTTGGTTGCGTCATCACGGTGTTGGTGCGCCAGATACGATTCTGTCGCAAGAAGAATTTGTGCGGTATGACAGTAATGGCTGGGGTGGGATGATTCGGTCCACAAGTGTGACGACCAATCCTTATCGATTGTTGATTATTCGTCTTCGTAAATGTTTGTTGCTGATGATCCCACTACTCAGTTGGTGTGCTTGTTATGAAGCGTGTATTGATTGGCTTAATCAATACACTCAATATTTGTTTGCCATTCAAGCTTGGTTGTTTTTCTTGCCAAGACTTTTAAGTAATCTGGCGATTTTAACCAAACATGTTTTTTTTCCTGAAGTTTTAGAACAAGACTTACCACGCATGACTCGTTTTTGGATTCATCTTGAGCGACGATGGCCTGAGTTGGTCAATGATTTGGTGGGGTTTACCAATGGAATGTTGGCGTTCTGCTTTTTTGTTGGTCCATGGCAGTGGGCCGTTATTTATGCGCAATGGATTGTTCAATTGACTGATTTGGGATGTTCATTGTTACGAACATGGATTGAATGGCACAAAATGTCGACATTAATTGCTGATTATCAATTATTATTAAACGATGAGATGCTCTCAAAAGTCGCGCGAGAGGACATCGAGCAATATATTCGAAGTTTAGAACAACAGCAGCATTTTTTAATGCAATCAAGATGGTTGGATTTGATTAATTTTTCTGTTTTGTTGTTGGGTGTTTCATTAATGTTGCCGTTTTTTACGCAACCCTTGATTCCGGTATTGGGTGCGGTTTTGATGGTGGTGATTAGTTTTTGGCGCATGAGCAGTCGAGCCGCGCAAGAAGCCGCTCGACCCGATGATGACATTAATGATGCGTTGGTTTTTGAAGTGGCGATGGGTTCATGACAACCTGGATATTGATGCCTTTAATGGTTGGGCTTGTTTGACATATTTTTAAATAATCAATCAAAGGCACGTCAATCACGGCATTTTTTTGTGATGAAGCTTGTCGAAAATAAAGGATGTTTTTTTGCCAAATGGCAAATCCCAAATGGGAAATATTAAGATGCGTGCCAATGCTTTCGGTTAAATCCCAATTGGGTCGAACAATGTTGATGATGGCTGAAGACGGAATTTTTTGAAACAATGCGCTATTGGGTTGGTCTTTTTCATCAAATAAAATAGCACAGGGTATGTAGGGTATTTTTGAAATTTGTGTTGGTAATAATCGCGTTTTGTTTTTTAATAGTTCCAGTCTATGGATTTTTTCTTGTTCTGACGCTTTAATCAGATGAATGCGTTTGAGTGGAAAATGTTGGTACCATGCGGCTTTATCGACAACGGCAATGGCCCATTGGATTTGATTTTGGGGTGCGATGGATGTGGTGATGTCTTTAATAAACCCTTGTTTTTGATTGTTGGGGATCCAATCCAAACACATGAAATGGTTGCGATGGATAAGGCCAACATTGCCATTTTTATACCGAATTCGACGCATCCAGTCTGTGGCCTTGGTTTTATCGGTTGCAAACGCCATGGCAAGCACAGTGTCCACAAAGGTTTCGCAATCAAATGCATCGGTGCGTATGAATGGTGCTTGGTCAAAATAGCCTTTTGGTCCTTCACCAAGCGCATTGAGTTCATAAGGAGTGCCTAGAAATTGTGCGCTGATGGTGTTGATTTTGTCATGCAGCGATTGATCACCAAAGCTTAAATGAACAAAAAAAATCAGCATCAAAATCAATAATCGCATGGCTTTTTACCCTGAGAAAAAAAGCGTATAGTAATCTTTTTAGATGTTGAGATCCAATACGATGTTGAATGCGATTTGGTTGGGTATGATTTTTCTCTCGGTGGTTGTTGGTGTGATGCAGCATCGTATGGATTTGGTGATTCAGGCCGTCACCGATTCTGCAAAATTGGGCTTTGAGTTGGCATTAGGCTTATCCGGGGTGATGATTTTATGGCTTGGGATCATGGGCATTGCTTCTGAATCTGGTTTGGTGGTGCAATTGGCGCGTCTTTTGAGTCCCATCATGAGTCGATTATTTCCCGATGTGCCCAAAGATGATCCGGCCATGGGGGCCATGGTCATGAACATCACTGCCAATATGCTGGGTTTACAAAATGCTGCAACACCATTTGGCTTGCAGGCAATGAAGGCATTGCAGCGGTTAAATACCCATGTTTTCTCGGCAAGCAATGCCATGTGTATGTTTTTGGCCATCAATACTTCTAGTGTTCAACTCATTCCTGTGACTGCCATGGCTTATTTGGCAGCCAATGGCGCGCTGCATCCAACGCAGATCATCATAAGCGCTTTTTTGGCTTCTTGTGTTTCCACGTTGGTGGCGATTATTGCGGTGAAAAAATTGGAGAAATTACCGATGTATCGCTTGCATGATGGGGATGCATCATGAGTTATTTTTTAGAACAATGCGCCAATGGTTTATTTCTGTTGTTTGTTGTTGGCATCCCTTTTTATGGCATGCTCAAAAAAATTAATGTATTTGATGCGTTTGTTGGTGGCGCCAAACAAGGTTTTGATACCATTTTGGGGGTGATGCCTTATTTAATCGCCATGATGGTTGCCATTGGCATGTTGCGTGCTTCAGGTTTTTTTGAGTTGTTGGCGCACTGGTTGGGGCCGATGTTGGAAGCCTTGGGCATGCCATCCGAGCTTTTACCTTTGGCGCTTATTAGGCCGTTTTCTGCCAGTGCTTCAAATGGTGTCATGGCAGAAATTATTCATCATCAAGGCGGCGATGCTTTAATTTCAAAAATGGCGGCCACCATGATGGGCAGCACGGAAACGACGTTTTATGTGGTTGCGGTTTATTTTGGAACCGTGAATATTCGCCGAACTCGTCATGCTATTCCTGCAGGTTTATTGGCAGATTTGGCCGGGGTGATGGCCTCAATCATCATCTGTAGACTTATTTTTTAAGCATCGATGTTGGGTTGTCTTGAGGCAATCAAATTGCCTTCTTCAAATAATTTTAATCGAGCCAATAAAATATTGGCTTTGGCACGAAATGCGGCCATATTTTTGCCTGCGATGGGGGCAGCATTGGGCAGGCTGATGGTCGCTGGGTTTTTGTATCGATTATGCACACGAATTTCGAAATGGCAATGTGGGCCTGATGCCAAACCTGTTTGACCAACAAAACCAATGAGTTGTCCTTGTTTGACATAACTGCCGCGACGAAGGCCTTTTTGAAATTTTAACAGATGACCATAAACAGACGTATACGTTGAATCATGTTTGATTTTAATCATGTTGCCATAACCCCCTTGTCGACCAATAATCTCGATGCGACCATCACCAATGGCATAAATGGGGGTGCCAATGGGGGCGGCCAAGTCAATGCCACGATGCGGTCGATTATAATGCAAAATGGGATGCATCCTTGATAAACTAAACGTTGAACTGATGTGTGAAAATTTTACAGGGTATCGATTGAATGCTTTTTTTAGATTTTTGCCTTGCTGCGTAAAATAATCATAACGCCCCGTGGTATTTCGATGACGTATGGCTTCAAAACTTTTGCCAAGATGTGTTGTAAAACGAACCGCAATAATATCGCCAACATCAACTTGTTTGTCTTCGATGTATAATGCATCATAAAGAAAACTAAATTGATCGCCCGAGCGAATATCATGTGCAAAGTTGATTTCTCGACTAAAAATCTCCATCATTTGTCGTATTAATTTGTTGGGTATATTTTTTTTCGCAGCAGTTCGCAGTAATGAGCCTTCAATCGTGGCGGTCATGAGTTGTTGGTGTGTCTGCATGGCCAATGCTTTGATGCTTGATGGATAATGATCACCAACACGCGAGATGACCAAAGATTGTCTTGGACTGATGGGAATGATGAGTTTTTCCAAGCGCTTATTTTGAATTAAAAATTGTAGCTCTTGATTGGGCTTGATGTTTGAAAAAGCCTTGTTGTTTGGATTATCATTCAAGATGGTTTGTAGGGTTTGTGGACTTAATTTCAAATGATGAAACAATATGGCCAAAGATTCGCCGGATTTGGGTTTGATGCGTTTCCAGTCATGATCCAACGATGCTTCTTCGGCATCGATATTGGATTCTATTTGCGGCAAGGTGAGTTTGCGTGTGGTATAGGGGGTTTTTGCGATATGAATCAACCAATAGCTTATGAAAGCACAAGCCATAAACGTGATGACGAATAAAAGGGTGCTGTGTTTTTTGATATCAATCGTCATTATTGGTGGTTGATTAGTCATAGCCAAAAGATCATTATAGCTCATGAAGCGTTCTCGGAGTAAGATACTTGTTGATGAACATAAGGTCAATCGTTAAATAAAGGTTTTTATGATAACAGATAATCAAAAAATAGAACTCGATGAGTGGTTTCGTGGCTGTGAAGAGATTCTACCACAAGCAGAGTTGATTCAAAAATTAGCAGAAAAACGACCCTTGGTGATTAAAGCAGGCTTTGATCCCACAGCACCTGATTTACATTTGGGGCATACGGTACTGTTGAACAAAATGCGTCAATTACAATTGATGGGTCATCACATTGTTTTTTTAATTGGTGATTTTACCGGAATGATTGGTGACCCCACGGGTAAAAACGTCATGCGACAACCGCTAAGTCGCGAAGCGGTTGAGGCCAATGCTCAAACCTATCGTAGCCAAGTGTTTAAAATTTTAGATCCGCAAAAAACGCAAGTGGTGTTTAATTCCCAATGGTGGGGTAGCATGAGCGCGGCCGATTTGGTGGGGCTTGCACAAAGCCACACCGTTGCAAGAATGCTTGAGCGGGATGATTTTCAAAAACGCCATGCAGAAGGCTCGCCGATTGCCATTAGTGAATTTTTGTATCCACTCATACAAGGTTATGATTCTGTGATGTTGCACGCTGATGTCGAGTGCGGGGGTACGGATCAAAAATTTAATTTATTGATGGGGCGTGAGTTACAAAAACATCGAGGCTTAAGCCCACAAGTTATTTTGATGATGCCCCTGATTGAAGGCCTGGATGGAGAAAAGAAAATGTCCAAGTCTTTGAATAACTATATCGGCATCAACGAGGCGCCTGATGCCATGTTTGGAAAACTAATGTCTATTTCTGATGTGTTGATGTGGCGTTATATTGATTTGTTAAGTTTTAAAACCAAAGCGGAGATTGAACAATTAAAACAATCCGTACAAGAAGGGTTGAATCCTCGCGACGTTAAAATTGAGTTTGCCAAAGAAATTGTTGCGCGTTTTCATCATCAAAGTCTTGCAGAGCAAGAACACGTTGCATTTTTGGCGCGTTTTCAGAGAAAAGAAATTCCAGATGATTTGGAAACACAACCTCTAAGTTGTACGAGCGGATTAAAAATACCCCAAATTTTAAAGCAAGCACAATTGACGCAAAGTACTTCAGAAGCCATGCGATTGATTCGTGAAGGGGCTGTTAAAATTAATGGAGAGAAAGTGTCAAATCAAGATGCCTTGCTCTCGCTTGACACCGTTTATGTGATTCAGGTTGGGAAAAGACGTTTGGCAAAATTGCATTTGGTTGAATAGGTGATTGCATGCGAATGGTCATGGTGGTTTTGGTGGTGGTGTTGGTTTTGTTGCAATATAAATTGTGGTTTAGTGCCACAGGAGTCCCTCAGTGGCTTTATTTACAACAACAATTGAAAACGCAACAAGCAACCAATCAAAAAATTTCTGCTCAAAATGATGCGGTTGAAGCGAACATTGTCGGCCTTAAATCAGGCGAAGAGGCTTTGGAAGAGCAAGCACGATTTGAATTGGGGATGGTGAAGGACGATGAAGAGTATTATCAATTGATTGATAGACCTTAGAGTGCGATCATTTCAAACAGGGCATTCGGTGGCGGTGGTTTGTCCCATAAGCTTAGCACAAACCCGCCACCACCTGAGCCTGTGGGTTTTGCGGTGATGGCACCCAGGTTGCATAAATCTTGAATGTGTTGTTCTAGATGCCCAGAAATTAATCCCCATTGTTCAAAACAATGTTGGGCCAATTGTATGGATTCAACCAATAAATTCAACGATGCTGGGTTTTGTTGGGTAAGTGCTTGCTTGGCTAAAGCCACGCTATGACTCATTTGTAAATCAATTTGTTCGGCCAATAAAGGATTATTTTCCCAGAGTAAATTGACTTGTTGCACACAATCAGCCGTATTGCTTTGGTGTCCTGAGTACGATAAATACCATAGCGGCTGCCATGTGGGTTTTAATGGCGTGAAGACGCCTTGTTGGAAGAGAATGCCTGTGGTGTTGGCCACCCCTGCAATGTCGACACCACTGCTTTTGCCATGAAAAAGATGCTCGAGTTGATGGGCAAAATCATGGACATCGGTGATGAGTTTTTGATTTTTAAACCACTTGGCAATGGCCATACATAGTGCTGCTGACGCGCCCATACCCATGCCAATGGGAATATGATTTTCCAAGTCAAAATAGCCTTGAATGGGCTTTGATTCTAACTCAAGTAATTTCATGCCATGATTGAGCGCCAAATGCATGGGTTCGTATAGCGTGTTTTTGGCTTCTTTAGACTCAAAATCTTGATGAGGATGATAGCGCAGTTTTAATTCTTTGCTCAAAAGAGGAAACACCAAGGCTGCATGTCCTCGAATCACAGCATGCTCGCCACTTAAAATCCATTTTCCATGGGTGGTTGATTCAAATTCAGAGTACGTCATATTGACCAATTAAGTGTTCTTGTTTAAATTGATTGGCAA
>CAISSD010000108.1 GCA_903887975.1 uncultured Legionellaceae bacterium
GTGTTGGACGAGGATTAATTTGCTTGTCGATGGACGAAGCGCTGGTGGATAAATTGCATTTACCCATGATGGCGCATCAAAATCGCTCTCCATTCGGAACCGCCTTTACGGTATCGATTGAAGCCGCAAGTGGTGTTTCAACAGGAATTTCTGCCCAGGATAGGGCGCGCACCATCAAAGTGGCGATTGATGCACAATCAGGCCCTAGAGATGTGATTTCTCCAGGACATATCTTTCCACTTCGTGCAATGAATGGCGGTGTGTTGGCGCGTAAAGGCCAAACGGAAGGGAGTGTTGATTTGGCAAGACTTGCGGGTTTAACACCTGCGGCTGTGATTTGCGAAATTATTAACGATGATGGAACGATGAGCCGTCGTGATGATTTGGAGCAATTTTCAAAACGGCATGATATTCCCATGGTTACGATTAAAGATTTGATTCATTACCGTATGATGCATGAAGTATTGCTTACCGAAGAAGCCTGTGTGCCGATTGCTATAGAGCATCCGGGCCAGTGGATGATGCATGTGTTTCATAATCAACTGGATACGTTAGAACATTTTGCATTGAGCCAAATGCCTTCGGATCCCGCACAAATTCCTACGGTGCGTATTCATTCTGAATGCATTACAGGCGATGTTTTTGGATCGCATCGTTGTGATTGCGGGGCGCAATTAAAACATGCTTTGGATGTTATTCAAAAAGAAGGCGGGGTATTGATTTATTTGCGTCAAGAAGGCCGTGGTATTGGTTTGGCCAATAAAATCAAAGCTTATGGGTTACAAACGCAAGGTCTTGATACGGTTGAGGCCAATGAAGCCCTGGGATTGCCTGTGGATGCCCGAGAATATTCGATTGCTTATCAAATTTTGAAACACATGGGCATTCAACGCATTAAATTATTGACCAACAACCCCAAAAAAATTGAGGCGATGCTGGATTTTGGTGTGGACGTGGTCGAACGAATTCCATCATTATCCGTTGCAACATCGAGCAATCGAAACTATCTTAAAACCAAAAAAAATAAATTAGGACATTTTTTAGACCTAGGTGGTGATTATGAAACCCATTAACATCGAACCATCAGAACATCCAATTTCTTTTCCCATTGCTTTGCTGGTGAGTCGGTTTAATCAAGACATTACCCATGCATTATTAACTGGTGCGCTTGAGCATTTAAAAGCACGTGGCTTTTCTGCAGAAGACATTACGGTGATTGAAGTGCCAGGTGCTTTGGAGATCCCCTTGATTGCAGAAAAGCTTGCGCAAAAAAAACAACACGATGTGTTGATTGCACTGGGGGCTGTGGTTCGTGGTGAAACAACGCATTATGATTATGTGTGTCAAGGCGTTAGTCAGGGTTGCCAACAGGTATCTTTAACCCATAATATTCCGGTGATTTTTGGGGTATTGACCACCGAAAACGAAGCTCAAGCATGGGCGCGCCTGGGTGGTGCTCATGGACACAAAGGCGTTGATGCGGCAGAATGTGCCATTGAGATGCAACAATTAATGAAGCAAATTTGAAGCTGTTTTTTTAATCGCTGGTGACGCGCAGCACCTCGGCCAATGAGGTATCGCCTGCCAAAACGCGTTTAAAGCCATCGTCTCGAATGCTTGGAAATTGAGGACGTACATGAGTTTCCATCAATTGCAAATTTTCGTTGCGATGAATCATGCCACGAAGTGTTTCGTCAATTTTGATGATTTCATAAATGCCCGTTCTGCCAGAATACCCCAGTTGATTGCACTCAGAACATCCCACAGGCATGCATATTTTAGACACATCGGTTTTGGGTTTGATGCGCATTAATTTGCGTTCGCTTTCGCTTAATTCAGTGGTTTTTTTGCAATTTGGGCATAATTTTCGTACCAAGCGTTGCGCAATAAGACCAATGATGCTTGATGAGAGCAAAAATGACTCCACACCCATGTCATGTAATCGCGTCAGTGCCCCCAAGGCACTGTTGGTGTGTAGGGTGGATAAAACCAAATGTCCGGTTAAGCTCGCTTGGATCGCAATTTCTACCGTTTCTAAATCACGAATTTCCCCAATCATCACCACATCTGGATCTTGGCGTAAAATGGCTCGTAAACCTTTAGCAAACGTCATTTGAACTTTATTATTGACTTGAGATTGACCAATTCCAGGTAAATCGTATTCAATGGGATCTTCGATGGTTAAAATATTGCGCGTGACCTGATTAAGCTCCGTCAACATGGCATACAACGACGTGGTTTTACCAGAACCTGTGGGCCCTGTGACCAAGACAATACCATGAGGCTGGGCAATCATGTAACGCATGGCATCTAAGGTGTCTTGGGCCATGCCCAAAAGGCTTAGATTGAGTTGTGCTGATTGTTTGTCCAAAATACGCAACACAATGCGCTCACCATGATTGGAGGGTAATGTTGAAACCCGAACATCAATAGAATGCTCCCCAATGCGAAGTTGGATGCGACCATCTTGAGGAATACGTTTTTCAGCAATATCAAGTTTGGCCATCACCTTGACCCGGGAAATCACCAGAGGTGCAATTGCACGTTGAATTTCTAGAATTTCTTGCAAGACCCCATCCAGCCTAAAGCGCACCAAAACACGATGTTCGTAGGTTTCAATGTGGATGTCAGAGGCTTTTTGTTTGATGGCTTGGGTAAATAATGCATTGATGAGTCTTATGATGGGGGCATCGTCTTGCGTGTCCAGCAAATCTTCACTGGCTGGCAATTGCAATGCCATGTCCATGAGGTTGATTTCATCTTCCATACCCTGGGTGGCATTTAAAATAGAGGCATTGGATTGATAAATTCGTGCCAAGTGATCTTGAAATTCATTGGGCGTCACTGATTTTAAACTATGGGCTTCTGGGTGTAGGCGACGAACTTCAGAAAGCGCATAGAGCGACACATCTGGTAAATAATAAACCTCGGAGGTTGTGGCAATAATGCCGTGATTTTTGGCAAACAAATACGGCAGAAGCGGTGTATGTTCATCAGAAACGCTGCTCATTTTTCGATGCCCGGGGGTTGATGACACGGTGGTTTGGTGCAAAACGGTCTGGGAAGCGCTGCTTCTTGGAGTGGCGCCATGACGGTTTTTTGATACAGTGGGTTGTAGGTTTCTTGATTGCGAATAAAGGCCAATTGCTCGGATCGAGCGTTATTGTATTTGCTGCCAGAGACTTGGATATTGTCTTGTTCGCTATTAAGAATTCGGGGTTTGATGAAGACCATTAAAATTTTCTTTTCACGTTGGGTGCGATTACGTCCAAATAGTCGACCAATGCCTGGAATATCACCAAGAATGGGTAAACGATTGTTGTCATTGGACAATTGATCTTGCGCGAGTCCTCCCAAAATAATGACATCGCCACTTTCAACATGAACTGAGGTGACAATGGCACTGATGTTGAATTTGGGAATGGTATTGTTTACATCTGGACCATCGAGTGTGTCGTTGCCTTGATCAATTTGGAGTTGAATGCCACGGCCTCTGGTGATTTGGGGGCGAACATACAAGTGTAGTGCCACATTAACCCGGTCAAATGTTGAATAGGGGCTTGCGGTGGTAGTGGCATTGGCATTGTTGGGGTAAGAAGAAGTTTGTACCGAGACTTGTTTACCCACCAAGATTTTCGCTTGCCGATTGTCCAAAACCACAACCGACGGTGTGGATAAAATATTGGCACGTCGGTCGCGCACCAACGCATTGATTTGCGCTTCAAATTGGTTGATGGACGTTCTGGAATTTAAAATCGCAAATCCTGGTGTGAACGTTGAATTATCAGTTGAATTTTGGGCAATGGTGCCCCATTCTATGCCCAGATCATTAAAGTCTTGTTCATTGATTTCGGTGACCAATGCTTCGATTAGCAACTGTGCGGGTTTGATGTCGAGTTGGCTGATGACATTTTTAAGCGTTCGAATCAATACCGGTGGTGCGTTTAAGATCACCGAGTTGGTATTGGGTTCGGCAATAATTTGTACGGTGGGTTTGGTGGTGCCCTCATTTTGTGAGGTGGTGCTTGATGTATTGGTTGCCGCTTGATTCCCCGTGGGAATGGAGTTTAGGCCTTGCACGGGGCTTTTTGAAGGTCCGCCGGATAAGGGTCCGTTGGCAAGACTCGATTCGGGATTGGTGCTGTCCAGTATTGGGGTTGTGATGGTACCAATGGTGGTACCAACAATACCACTAAAATTCGCCTGAGCAATGCCCGCCAAAATGGGCACCACATCTTCAGCACGTAAATAACTTAAATAAATAACTTGGGTGTTGCTGTTTTGATTTGGGCTTGATTTATCAAGTTGCGCAATTAAAAGACGGAGTTTGATGCGCTCGGTTTTATTACCGCTTAATAAAATAGAATTGCTGCGATCATCGGCTGCAAGCATCGTTTGGCTGGCGGGACCAACACCGGGTTGTGTTCGAACCAAATCTTTTAAGGTGTTGGCAATGTCCATGGCCAGGGTGTGGTGTAGTTGCACCATGTCAATGCCACTGGCTGTTGAGGAGTCGACTTGTTTGATGATGTTGGCCATTTGTTTGATGTTGCTGGCACGCCCAGATAAAATCAACATATTGGAGGGGCCATAAGCCGAGACCGAGCTCCATTGCGGCATTAAGGGGCGAAGTACGGGGACCAGTTGTTCGGCTGGAACATAATGTACGGCAATCACATCAACCATCATTTCATCACCATGAGCACGGTTACTTGATACACTCAGTGGTGATGGTGATTGGGTTCGGGCTTCCATATTGGGGACAATTTTAATAACATCCCCCGATGGAATAGCACTAAAGCCTGAGACTTGAAGGACGGAGAGAAACACTTCGTAGAGTGCTTTGTTGGAAATGGGGGTGCTGGAAACAATAGAAATTTTACCTTGAACTTTGGGATCGATGATAAAATTTTTCCCCGTGACCCTAGAAACTTCACTAATAACCGAGCGGATTGTGGCGTTTCTTAGGTTCCACAATTTTTTGTCTGAGTGAGGGATTGCCTCGGGCTCTTCTTCGACATGGCTTAAAGAAGATTCGAGTGTTGCATGTTTTGGGGTGGTTTGTTGCGTTTGTTGTTGAATCAAATTGCGCGCTTGTGCAATATAAGCCGGTTCTTGAGCTTGATGCGCCAATGCATAAAGGGTAAAAGGCCAGAGCAATAATAAATTCAGAACCCTAAAAATTCGCATGCCACAACCATAACCCAATTTTTAAGAATATTTAAACCATCATAACGAAAGTTCATGCA
>CAISSD010000109.1 GCA_903887975.1 uncultured Legionellaceae bacterium
ATGAATATTTATTTGCAAAAAAAGATTTGGACAATATTACGAATCATGAACTTGCTGATTTTAAAATACTCGTAAAAGCTTATGCAAAATTGTCCGAAAAGCAACTTAGAGATTTATTAAAAAATAAATCATTGGTGGAGATTATTAATGAGAATAAAACGATATAAAAGTGAAGTATTTGTAGCAATCCACGCTTCAGCTTCTGCTCTTCATGGCGTTGGAGTAATTGATAAAAAAACCATGCGCCATTTTGATGATTCTTGCCTTTTGTCTGTCCCAGAAATGAATCCCATGCAAATAAAAACCATTAGAGAGCAAAATCATATGAGTCAGCCTGTTTTTGCACGATATTTAAATACAAGTAAATCAACGGTTCAAAAATGGGAAATTGGTTCAAAACGTCCAAGTGGTATGGCTTTAAAACTACTTGATATTGTACAAAAGCATGGAATACGCATTCTTGATTAGCTTATTTTATTGAACATGGAGTTTTTAATGCAACAAAACCAAATAATAAAAAAAATAGCAGTTCTTGGTGCAGGGGTTATGGGCGCGCAAATTGCCGCCCATGTTTTGAATGCTGGTTTTGAGACGTTTTTGTTTGATTTGCCTGGTCAGGAAGAAGATAAGAGTGGCGTGGTGAAAAAAGCCATTCAGCATCTAAAAACATTAAAACCAAACCCTTTGGCAGAGCCTCAATGGGCAGATGTTCTTCATGCCTGTAATTATGATGAGCATTTGCCCGTATTAAAAGATTGTGATTTGATTATTGAAGCCATTGCTGAAAACATGGCCTGGAAAGAATCACTTTATCAACGGATCACCCCATTTTTAACATCCAAAACCATTTTGGTGAGCAATACCTCTGGCTTAAGCATCAATGCCATGGCTTCGATGTTAACGCCCACGCAACGCACGCGCTTTTGTGGGGTGCATTTTTTTAATCCACCACGGTACATGCATTTGGTGGAGTTGATTCCTGGTGAGACGACTGATCTGAATCTGTTGGACAAGCTCGAATCTTGGTTGACTGGTTTTATGGGCAAAGGGGTAGTTCGTGCTAAAGACACGCCCAACTTTATTGCCAATCGCGTGGGGGTGTTTTCTTTACTCAGCACCATCAAGCATGCTGAGCGTTTGGGTTTGAGTATCGATGAAGTGGATGCGCTGACAGGACCATTAATTGGGCGACCAAAATCGGCAACCTTTCGTACCATGGATGTTGTGGGACTTGATACCCTGCAGCATGTGGTTAAGACCATGCATGAACAATTGCATGATGATCCCTGGCATGATTGGTTTACATTGCCCCAATGGTTAAATGCCATGATTTCACAAGGCTATTTGGGACAAAAAACGGCTCAAGGTGTGTATCGTAAACAAGGTTCGGTGATTGAGGTTTTTAATCCCAAAATCAATCAATATACCCCAGTTAAAGCCAAAGTTTCTGATGAGATTAAAACCATCATGAAGATTGCATCACCACCAAAACGCATGCAAGCGCTGTTGGCGAGTCTTCATCCTCAAGCACAATTCTTAAGTGCTATTTTTCGCGATGTGTTTCATTATGCCGCGTATCACTTGGAAGCCATTGCCAACAGTGTTGCTGATGTTGATAAAGCACTAGAATGGGGGTTTGGTTGGGATAAAGGGCCATTTCGATTGTGGGATGAGGCAGGAATTTCTTTGTTTTTAGACGAATCACGACCATCATGGGTGCACAATATAGATGCGTTTTATCAGGGTGATAAAGCCTATGTTGTGAAGACAGCCGATTATCAATCGAATCAACTTTTAAGTATTTACCAACGTCAAATAAAGCCCGAGGGCGCCATACTGTTTGAAAATCAAGGTGTTCGTTCCTTTGTGTTGAATGATGATAACGTTGTGGTTCAGTTTAAAAGTAAAGCCAATAGCATTGGGCAAGAAGTTTTGGATGGATTATCCAAAGTCATTGATTTGGCCGAAGCGTCGTTTCAAGGATTGATTGTTTATCAAAACAATCCACAAACATTTAGTAGTGGCGCTGATTTAAGACAAGTTTTTGGTTTAATTGATGCCCATCAATTTTCTGAATTAGAAGCCATGGTTGCTGGCTTTCAAAGCATCATGCATCGCTTAAGATACAGTTTTATACCAACGGTTGCAGCGGTTCGTGGACAAGTTTTGGGTGGTGGTTGTGAGCTTATGATGCACAGTGATAGGGTTGTTGCATCGTTTGAGGTTTATCCAGGGCTTGTGGAGTTGGGTGTTGGATTGATTCCTGCGGGTGGGGGTTGTACGGAGCTTGCCAGACGTAGCGCTCATCATGCACAAAAGACGGATGTTTTTCCCTGGTTGTATGCGTATTTTGAAAAAATTGCTTGGGGAAAAGTGGCTTCATCAGCACCCGAAGCGCGTTCCTGGGGATTTCTGCGTGCAGAAGATTTGTGGGTGATGTCAAGCGATGAAGTGCTGTACGCAGCAGAGGCAAACATCAATGCTTTGAATGCACAACATTACAAACCACCACTGGATTTGCCCTTGAAGGTAGCAGGGA
>CAISSD010000110.1 GCA_903887975.1 uncultured Legionellaceae bacterium
TCAGCTACCCTTTGCGCTTAAAATATTTGCATCGGATGTTTGCCCTGATTTCTTACAAAAAGCACGCAAAGGCTGTTATTCTTATAAAGCCGTCTCAAAAATTCCCCTTGGGCTTTTAAATAAATATTTTATAAAATCGGCAAAACATTATGAAATTATTCCTGAAATCAAACAAAAAATATTGTTCACCAACCACAATTTACTGCGAACACCACCATTCACCAAAATGGATTTAATTTGCTGTCGCAATTTATTAATCTACATCAATACCAAAGAACAAAAACGCATCACCGATCTGTTGCGTTTTGGCTTAAACATTGGTGGTTATTTATTTTTAGGCCCCAGTGAAGGATTGTCTTCTTTAACACCCGATCTTATTATCAAAAACCAAGCATGGAAACTCTTTAAAAAAATAAAAAACAGTGTCTATCCTTTAATTCCACCACTACAATCCATTGAAACTGAAATCATAAGACAGGGATCATCCATTCTAAATAACACCGTCTTGGGCACATTACCGTTGTATGCCTACAATGCCATTTTAAATGAAGTGGTCTTTGCAGGATTCATCATTGATTCAACGTATACCGTGATACACAGTATAGGAAACGCGCGTGAAATGATAAGTCTTCCGGAAGGCCCGCCGACTTTAATTTTATCAAAAATCATCATCGATGATTTAAAAAGTGCTTTAATTGCAGCCCTTGAACAAGTCAAAATTCAGTCCATACCGGTGGTCTTTAACCACATCCCCATCATGTTTCACGGTAAAAAACTGGCCATTAAATTAACCGCCCATCCCATTTTGGATGTCAATCACAACATTTCGTATTATTGGATTCGACTCGACACCATCAAACATAAAATACAAAAACAAACCGACATGGTTTTTTCTGGTTTTCAAAAAAACACCCATCAAGATGAACTCATCATCGCCTTAGAGCGCGATCTTGCTGAATCACGCACCTTGTTGCAATCATCCATTCAAAGAATGGAAACCGTGAATGAAGAAATGCAATCCACCAACGAAGAGTTGATGGCCTCGAACGAAGAATTACAATCCACCAATGAAGAACTACAATCGGTGAATGAAGAATTATACACGGTTAATTTAGAGCGCTCCAAAAAAATTGAAGAAGTCATTCAAGCCAAAACCGACATTGATAATTTAATCAACAGTGCAGAAATTTGCACCCTCATTTTGGACAAGCAATTAAACATTCGCTTATTCACCCCCAACATTAAAAAAATATTTAATTTGGTCGAGCACGATGTGGGTCGCCCACTTAAAAATTTTCGACACCATTTAAAATGCGACGATTTGATGCAACACATTGAAGATGCATTGCATCAAAACACCTCTTATGAATTGGAAATCACCAACACCCAAAATCACTGGTTTTTGCTAAAAATCATGCCTTATCATGCATCAATCGCCCGACTCTCAACCGGTGTTGTCCTAACCCTCACAGACATCAATGAAACCAAACAATTACAACAAAAAAAAGCAGAAACCGAAAAAGACTTGCGCTTGGCTTTAAAAACCGGATTAATAGGCGTTTGGCATTACCAACTGCAAAACCAAACATTCACTTATGATGACACCATCAAAACCATGTTTGGCCTGCCTGATTTAACGTCAATGAACCAGTTAAAATCATTACTCAACATGATTCATTTGGAAGACAGAAAACGCATTGAAAATCTTTTAAATCACGCCATCGATAACAATGATCTGTTTGAGGCGGATTTTCGAATTGTTCGTTCCGACCAAAGCATACGACATATTTCCTGCTCAGCAAACGTGCATCAAAATATTGCTTCGCAATTAAAATCAATCACCGGTATTTGTTGGGATCTAACCGAAAAATACTGGTTGGAAGAAAAAATCATCGATGCCGAGCATTTGAATTTAAGCCTTGATACCATCACCGATGGTTGGTGGGATTGGGATTTGGTCAACAATAAAACCTACTTAAGCCCCATGCTTAAAAAAAATCTTGGTTATGAAGATCACGAGCTTCCCAATCGTATGGAAAGCTACGAGCAACTGATGTTTCCAGAAGATCGACACAAATTACATCTTAAAATGAAAGTCTATCTTGCCAGCAACAGCACCGAGCCCATGTTTAACAAATTGCGCTTTAAACACAAAGAAGGCCATACTGTTTGGCTTTTGGCACGAAGAAGGGGCATTTTGGATCATCATCACAAAATCAATCGCATGATTGGCACGATCACCAACATCACCTTTTTAAAAGAAACGGAATTGTCCCTAACGCAACTGGCGCATCAAGATCCATTAACCAAAATAGCCAATCGCGCCGTTTTTTTAGACGCCATCACGCGTGCGATGGCAAGAGCCTTGCGTAACCAAAGCTTTTTTGCTGTGATGTTTATTGATGTTGATGATTTTAAAAAAGTTAATGATGCATGGGGGCATGATGTTGGGGATAAAGTTCTTTATGAAATGGTCAATCGCCTCAAAAATGCTTCTCGTGCAACGGATCTTTTGGCACGAATTGGTGGTGATGAATTTGGTATTTTGTTGGAGGATATTGACTCCGTCGAAGAAGTTTCATCGATTGCCACGCGTTATATTGAATCATTTACAGAAACACTCACCATCAATAAACACATCATCAAAACCTCCATCAGCATTGGTATTGCCATGTATCCTCAAGATGGCTCAACACAAAAAAAACTATTAAGCACGGCGGATAAAAACATGTATCTGGCAAAAAAACAGGGAAAAAATCAATGGGTTCTTTTTAAAAAAGCATGAACATCATTGGACAATAAAGGTTTGCTAAAATAATAGCCCTGAATCATGTCACAACCCAACTCACGTAAAATGCTCATTTGATCGAATGTTTCCACCCCTTCAGCAACGGTTTTAATGTTGAGCTGTTTTGCCAAAACAATAATACTACGCACAATGGCTTTATCTTTAGGCTCCTCTGCAATATGTGCAATTAAGGATTGATCCAACTTTAAGACATCCAAAGGAATTTGTGCAATACGACCATAGGACGAATAACCGGTTCCAAAATCATCACAAGAGATTTGCACGCCCAGTTTCTTTAAATACAGCAAATTATTCATGATGTGTTGATTCAAATTCATCATGATGGATTCGGTGATTTCTAAAATCAATAACCGAGGATTTAAATTGGATTGCTCCAAGGCATGCATGACACTTTCAATAAAATAATGGTTCGAATGCCCCTTTTTATTTTGGAGTTGCCCCACAGAAACGTTGACTGAAATTTGTAGGTTGGGATATTCTTTTTGCCACGATGCTGCCTCTAGACAGGCATGACGCAATACCCAATCACCAATCTCATTTATTAAGCCGCTGTCTTCTGCCACAGGGATGAAATCTACTGGTGACACTAAGCCATGTTGCGGATGTTGCCATCGTAGCAAAGCCTCCATGCCAA
>CAISSD010000111.1 GCA_903887975.1 uncultured Legionellaceae bacterium
AATGCACAACAAGCCAGGCGTGCTTTGGACTATTTGGTGGGCTTTAACTTATCGCCATTATTGTGGAAAAAAGTTCGTCGTGGATTGTCGGCAGGACGTGTGCAAAGTCCGGCATTACGTTTAATTGTTGAGCGAGAAGAGGCCATTGAGCGCTTCGAGGCGCAAGAGTATTGGCGAATTTTGGCACAATGCCAAGTGGATGCCACGGTTTTTGAAGCCCGTTTAACGCATTATAATCATGAAAAATTAGAACAATTCACGGTGAATGCAGAAGGGCGTGCACAAGAAATTCAAGCACATCTTTTAACGTTGGCCCAAGGATTGTTGCGCGTTCTTAACATTGAGAAAAAACAGCGTAAAAGAAATCCAGCACCACCTTTTATCACCTCAACGCTTCAACAAGAAGCAGCGCGTAAACTTGGATTTACTGCGAAAAAAACCATGATGGTGGCGCAACAACTCTATGAAGGGATCGATATTGGCTCTGGGACCATGGGGCTAATTACCTATATGCGTACTGATTCGGTGAATCTGTCTCAAGATGCAATCACAGAACTAAGGACTTATATAGCCGAGCGATTTGGGGATGATTATTGCCCTAAAGCGCCTAGATTGTTCAAAACAAAATCTAAAAATGCTCAAGAAGCTCATGAGGCCATTCGTCCCACTTCAGTGCTTCGCAGTCCAGATATGGTGCAAAAGTCTTTAAGTCCGGATCAATTTAAATTGTATCAATTGATTTGGAAGCGAACAGTGGCTTGTCAAATGTCTGAGGCAATCATGGATACGGTCGCTGTGGATTTGACGTGTGGCGATGGACATGTTTTTCGTGCTAATGGCTCAGTGATTGTATTTTCTGGATTTTTGGCGGTTTATGAAGAAGGTCGGGATGATGCCAAAGAAGATGAGGCAACCGTCTTACCCGTGATGGCGGTGGGTGATGGTATTAAACTTTTGGATATTGCGGCCAACCAGCATTTTACTGAACCACCACCACGATACTCTGAAGCGTCGTTGGTTAAAGCGTTGGAAGAGTTTGATATTGGTAGACCCTCAACGTATGCCTCAATCATTAGTACGTTGCAACAGCGTGAATATGTGATTGTTGATACCAAGCGGTTTTATCCCACGGATGTTGGGCGTATTGTTGGTCATTTTTTAAATGATTATTTTACGCGTTATGTTGATTATCAATTTACAGCGCAATTGGAAGATACTTTGGATGCTATTGCGCGTGGGGAGAAAGAGTGGATTGGCGTATTGCGTGAATTTTGGCAGCCTTTTATTGAGCAAGTCAGCGCCATTGATGAGCAAGTCAAACGCCAAGACGTCACCACGGAGCTTACCGAAGAATCCTGCCCACAATGCACGAAACCATTGGCCATTCGTTTGGGTAAACGAGGACGCTTTATTGGATGTACGGGTTATCCGGAATGCGATTATACAAAAGATTTGGCACAAAATGGTGGTGAAGTGGCGCCAGAAATTATTGAAGATAGGCCTTGCCCGGAATGCGCTGGTGTTTTGGCCATCAAAAAAGGACGATATGGACGGTTTATTGGCTGCAATAATTACCCCAACTGTAAATTTATTGAACCCTTGGAAAAGCCCAGTGATACAGGGGTTGAATGTCCTAAATGTCAGCAAGCTAAAATTGTGAAAAGAAAATCTCGAAAAGGAAAGATTTTTTATTCATGTGCGGCTTATCCCCAATGTGATTATGCTTTATGGAATGAACCTGTTGCACAGGCTTGTCCACAATGTGCTTGGCCATTGTTGATGATGAAAGAAACCAAACGATTTGGGCAGCAGTTGATTTGTCCTCACGAGGGATGTGATTATAAATCCCAGTAGATAATCCATTGTATCAAGATAAAAAAATAGTTAAGCTTGTTGATTGATGGCTTTTTTGATGGGAAGAATGGCATGAAGAAATTATTGGGTGTGTTGGTTTTTTTGGTGATTTTGGTGTTGGGAACTTATTATGGGATGGGTTGGATAACGGAGCGAACATTCAAGACCAATGTTGATTTCATCAATCAAAACAACAATATTAAACTTGATTTAAAATCTTATGAACGCGGATGGTTTCGTGCAAAAGCGTTTTTGGTGGCGCACATTCATGTAATGGGATACGATCTTAAAAATACCAATGGTGGCGTGACCCATATACCAGATGCAGACTATCAAGTCGATGTGCCCTTAATCATTGTTCATGGCCCAGTTATCTTTTCAGATGCTATTCCTCGTTTTGGCTTGGGATATGCCCGCTCGAGACTCGATGTTCCTAAAGATTATACCGTGTTATTTTCCAAATTATTCACAGAAGATTCATCAAGGCCCAAGCTTTTGGTCAACATGTTTGTGAGCTATTTGAACCAAAGCAATATTCAAATC
>CAISSD010000112.1 GCA_903887975.1 uncultured Legionellaceae bacterium
ATACCGGCCCCCAAGGTCTCATGTTGCATTGCTTGCAACAGATATTTTATCAATTGCATATTCCATTAACATTGGTGAGCATCTTGCTGGTGTATGTGTTTTTGGTTGGCCTTATTGCAACAGCAAGCATGATGGAGCAAATCGTTGGGATGCAATTGCAACGCCGTCATACGCATGATTTACGCGCACGTTTGTATACGGCCATTTTAAAAACCCAATGGTCTTTTATGTTGCAGCAAACTCACGCACGCTTGGTGCATGCGTTAACCTCGCAGGTTCAATCCGTATCTCACTGCACTTTTCAATGGTTAACGATCATGAATCAGCTGATTTTAGGGATGGTTTATGTGGCTTTGGCCTTTTTTTTGTCATTTAAAATGACATTGGTGGCACTTTTTTGTGCTTTATTATTGTTTTTAATGTTGAAGCCATTGCATCAACGGTTGTCCGAATCAGGCCAGCAGCATTTGGCACACCATCAAGCGATTGCCAAAGCATTCACTGAACAACTGGGTACATTTAAAATCATTAAAAGCCAAGGATTTGAAGCAGTATGTGGCGAACGTGCTTTGGCGTTGAGTTCGGTTTTAGAGCGGCAACAACAGCGTTTAACCGAAATGACAGCCGTAACCAAATGGTTTTATAGCGTGGGATCGGTGGTTTCTTTTGGGGCATTATTGTTTGTTGCCATCACTTATTTTGCAGTTCCCCCAGCAATTTTATTAATGTTGTTGTTGGTGTATGCAAAATTATTACCCATGGCATCAAGCATTCAGCAAGGATATCAACGTTTGTTGCATCAAATACCTGCGTATCATGATTTACAGTTGTTGTTGCAACAATGCGCCGAGCATCTAGAGTTTTTGATGGCACCATCTTTTATAAACTTTGAACACAGCATTACTTTTGATGCGGTGTCGTTTGATTATGCCAAGTCTTCAGCTTCTTGGGTTATCGACCATTTATCATTTAAAATCCTAAAAAATACAACCACCGCCATTATTGGCCCCTCAGGCTCTGGAAAATCAACGTTGGTGGATTTATTAACGGGCATACAAAAGCCAATACGTGGTTCGGTATTGGTGGATGGTGTTGTTTTGGATGAGTCGAACATGAAGGCATGGCGAAGTGGCATTGCTTTGGTGGGACAAAATTCAGTGTTGTTTCATGCCAGTATTCGTGAGAATTTGTTGTGGTTTGGGGGCGAGTCATCCGATGACGATCTTTTTTCGGCATTGCGGGCAACGTCCGCTTGGTTTGTGTTTGGTTTAAAAGATGGCTTGGACACTTTGGTGGGTGAGCGAGGCATTTGTTTGTCGGCAGGGGAGTGCCAGCGTATTATTTTGGCTCGCGCATTGCTCATGAAGCCTAAGGTTTTAATTTTGGATGAAAGCACCAATGCTTTGGATGTTCAGCATGTTGAGGCCATACAACAAACACTAAAACAACTTCAAGGTAAAACCACCATCATCCTCATCGCGCATCAAGAACAACTTTGGGAAGATGTTGATGCTAAAATTTATTTGGATGTTATACATCGAAATCATAACTTGAATCAGTTTGTGGTTCATAAATAATCGGTGGTTTCTTAGAAAAAAAGGAGGCGGTATTCATTAAAAAAGCTTCGCTATCAGGTTTTGCTGCTACTTGTCCTTTATATGCGAATCCTGGGCCCATATACGCGGTCATCTCGCCATAAACGTCGCCATTATTGAATAAATATAGTCTATGGTCGGGAAGAATGCTGCACGTTTTTAATTCGTTTTTTCTCATAGCGATACTTATTTCGTCTATCGAAAAATCACATAAGTCGATTCGCTGAAAATTATTGAGTGATTCGTCAAATGCGCCCATAAAATTCCACGTTTTGTTATTTAACATGAATAAATTGACGTTAAAAGTATCTCCTCGTCCAGCTTCAATATCTTCTATATGGGTGTTTTGGGGAAAATTAAAATCTTGAAGTAGTGGCGTGAGCTGCGCCTCTTGATATTCATCTATATCGCCATTGTCATACTCAATATAATCGAGGTTTGGATTGGAACCAAGTTGATTCTGATCGTTGCGTCCGCAGCCGTATAAAACACCGTTACTTAATAAAACCAGAAGATTTTCGGTGCCTATAGAAACTTTTTTGATGGTGACATCATGAGGGATCATGATGTGTTGCATTAAATTTAGAAAACCAAAATAACATCGATATTGATTGATTGGGTCGTTAAGCCCCAGTATATTTAAATCGTTAAAACCGGTACCCAAAATCATTTTATTAGATAAAACAACAATGCTTGCATTATCTGTAGCCATAATTTCTTTGGCAGAAGTATCGTGGAATTTTAAAATTGGTCGTATTTCTTTGGTCTCTGTTATGCTTGAATCTAACCCCAACTGACCATACTGGTTTGAACCCAAGCCAAGCAGAATGTTATGTTCACTTAGAAAAATAGCATGATCCAGGCCCGCAGCAATCTTTTTTATTTTATATGGATGTTTGATTTGCTCGAATTTATAGCAAACAAGGCAGCTTGAGTACACAAAACCATCTTTTGTTAAAACAAATGTACGATTGGGTTGGGCGGCAATAGTGATGATGAACGCATTTTGAAGCGCCGGGTTTTGGTGTAATACAGACACCAATCGATGTTTGTTTTCACGATCACCAAGGCCAAGCTGACCATGCTCATTATCACCGCAAGCATACAACGCACTTTGATGAAGTTCATTATTAATTAATATGAATGTATTGTAGTTACCAGAAAATAGTTTCGTGGTGATGGTTTGACGTTTTTTTTCGCTATTTAATAGTTCATCATGCCAGAATAAACTTGAAGTATGGCTTAAATTGAATAAATCACGACGGTCTAAAAATTCATAAATGGTTGGTATGGGTGGCA
>CAISSD010000113.1 GCA_903887975.1 uncultured Legionellaceae bacterium
GCGGTTCGACATGATCTCATCATGGCTACGGGTCGAAGTGACTATCCCAATCAAGTGAACAATGTATTGTGTTTCCCGTATATTTTTCGTGGTGCTCTGGATGCACGTGCAAAATGCATTAACGAGGCCATGCAAATAGCAGCTGTTGAAGCCATTCGTCAAATTGTTCATGAGCCTGTTCCTCAATCGGTCAAAGACAGTTACCCCAACGTGACGGACTGGACTTTTGGCCCAAATTACATTCTTCCAAAACCCATAGATCCGCGGTTGCGTGAGCGGGTGCCTGCTGCCGTTGCCAAAGCGGCACGTGACAGTGGTGTTTGTTCATAAAGCTTCATAAAGGAGATGATTTTGATTAAATATTTACATCAGGCACGATGGTTTGCGTGGTTGGTTTGTGGTTTGGGTGCGTTGTTCTATGCCTATGAATACATGTTGCGTATTTCACCCAGTGCCATGGAACACCCACTGCGCGAGCATTTTGGGCTAACCGCCACAGGTTTTGGTTTCTTGTCTGCATTTTATTATTATGCTTATGTGCCCATGCAATTGCCTGTGGGTATTTTGATGGATAGATTTGGTCCCAGACGCCTATTAACGTTTGCTTGTGTGGTTTGTGTTGTGGGTACATTGGTTTTTTCTGGAACCTCACAATTTTTTGTGGCAGCAATGGGACGATTTTGGGTGGGCTTTGGCTCGGCATTTGCATTTGTTGGTGTACTAAAATTATCCACCATTTGGTTGCCCGAAAATAAATTGGCATTGGTTGCTGGCATGACATCGGCTTTGGGTACTGTGGGGGCCATGGTGGGCGATAATGCTTTAAGTCACTTTGTGCATTCATGGGGTTGGCAGCAAACGAACAACTATGCTGCGATAGGGGGTTTATTTTTGGTGGGAATCTTGTGGTTTGGTATTCACGATCATAAAAAAGACAAAGAAAGTGGTGGTACGATTGATAGTTTTCGTGTGAATTTTATTGATTTAAAATTGATTCTCACAAACAAACAAATATGGATAAACGGCATGTTTGGTTGCTTGGTGTATTTGCCAACGACGGTGTTTGCCGAGCTTTGGGGTATTCCTTATTTAACCCATGCTCATGGGTTAACACCCTCGGCGGCGGGTTTTGCCAATTCACTACTCTTTTTAGGGTTTACCGTTGGTGCGCCCACCATGGGTTATATTTCTGATCGCATCAAACGACGAAAACCACCGATGGTGGTTGGTTCATTGGGTGCGGCACTCATGATGATGATTTTGTTGTATGTTCCAGGATTAAGTGAATACAGTTTGTATGTGATTGTGTTCACATTGGGACTTTTTTATAGCGCACAGACCATTGTTTTTGCTGTTGGTCGTGAGTTAAGCCCATCTGAAGCTGCGGGTACTGCGATTGCCATCACCAACATGTTGGTGATGGTGGGTGCATTATTGTTGCAGCCTATGATTGGCCACTTGTTGGATTGGAGTTTGCATTCTCGAACCACCATCACACCAGAATCAATGGCTGTTTTGGCGGATAATGCACAATATTTTTATTCGGCAGCAGATTACCGGTGGGCTTTTTCCATTATCCCAATGGGTATTTTGTTGGCGGCGTTTTTAACCCTATTTATTAAAGAGACTCATGCAAAAGCCAAGGAAGATTAAGTTCAATCAGGATGTGATGACGGGGAATGTAAAAGTGCCATGGTATGGCATATTCATCTGTGGTATTGGTGCACTTTTTTACTGTTATGAATTTGTGCTGCGTATTTTACCTGGTGCATTACAAACCGAGTTGAGTTTGGCTTTTGGTCATATTTCAGCGGCAACGTTTGGTGGTTTGTCGTCGTTGTATTACATGGCGTATTCGCCCATGCAAATGCCGGTTGGGATGTTGATGGATCGCTTTGGTCCACGTAAATTATTGTCGCTGGCATGCCTTTGTTGTGCGTTTGGCTCATTTTTATTTGGTTGTTATGGTTCACTTTGGCTTGCGGGTATCGGCCGATTTATGGTCGGCTTTGGCTCGTCATTTGCATTTGTGGGTGTTTTGTCTTTGGCCATGAATTGGTTGCCACAACGTTATTTTTCGTTGGCTGCAGGTCTTATGACGACCCTTGGCATGTTGGGTCTTATTTATGGCGAGATGAAAATGACCTCGCTTGCAGCATCAATGGGGCTGACACACACATTATGGACAATGGTCATTCTTGGTTTTGTTTTGACACTGGTGATTTTTTTGTTTGTTCGTGATGGTCAATCAAAGCACGATAGTGCGCAACCATTACCCAATTTTTTTAAAGAAGTTTGGCTGGTCTTAACTTCCCCAGAAGTCTGGAAAATTGGATTTATTGGAACATGTTTATACACATCGCTCTCTGTTTTTGGTGAGCTTTGGGGTAAAAATTATTTGCACCATGCCTATCATTTGTCCAAGATAGAATCTGCTCAAATGCTCACAGCGGTTTTCTTGGGATGGGCGATTGGTGCCCCTTTGAGTGGCTATATTTCTGATAAAATGACGTCCAGAATTAAGCCCCTGATGATTGGCGCAGTGCTTTCTTTGCTGTGCATTGGGCTGGTATTGTATGGACACGGTTGGTCTAAATCCATGCTTTATGCTTTGTTGTTTTTTTATGGGCTTTTTAGCGCTGTTGAAATTACGGTTTTTGCGATGGCACGAGAGCACACAACGGTTTCATTGTCAGGAACGGTATTTGCCGCAACGAACATGATTGTGGCACTCGGTGGGATGATTTATCAACCGGTGGTGGGGCTTATTTTGGATTGGTCCGCGGCCAGTCATTGGGACGGTGGGGTGCATGATTATACGGTGGTGGATTATCAGTGGGCCTTGTCGATTTTGCCGGCGTCGTTGTTGTTGGTGGTTTTTTTAACGCCTTTTTTTAGCCAACAACAATACAAAAAATAACTCTGTACATGACAAAAATAAAATTGTTCAAAAATGTCTTTCCTGCGAAGGCAGGGATCCCTCCTATACACTTTATTACAAATAGATTAATCTCGACTTTAGCCATTTTTACTTAATCCGTTCGCCCTGAGTACCCTATATCCTTCGGATAAAATATCTGGAAAGAACAGTA
>CAISSD010000114.1 GCA_903887975.1 uncultured Legionellaceae bacterium
CCCAGACATCAAAGGCTTAAATTTTTTTATCCAAAGTGCTTCATTCATTAAACCCGTATGACGATAGCGAATCACACCCTTTTCATCCACCAAAAATGTTTCTGGTGTGCCATAAACCCCAAGCTCAATCGCCCAAAGGCCTGACGCATCATCCAGTGTTTCTTGATAAGGATTGCCCCAACGCTTCAACCATTTTAGGGCCGCCTTTACATCGTCTTTGTAAGTTAATCCATAAATTCGAATGCCTTGATTGGCCAATTGCATCATGAATGCTTGGTCTTCAATACACGCATCACACCAACTGGCCCAAACATGTAATAAATAAGGCTGACCTTTCCATGCATCCGAAGTCGTTTGATGATCCTCATGGCCTAAAATAGGCAACACAACACCAGGCACAGGTTGCCCAATCCGTGTGGACGGCAATTTTTGTGGATCCAACATCAAACCATAACCCAAAAAAAGCACCAAAATTATAAAAAGCATCAAAGGTACATAGCGCCACGATAATAAATTCATCAAAAATTACCGCTCATTTCGTCGATTAAAACACGCCAAAAAACCACCCAAAAACATCATGAGTCCTCCAGCCCAAATCCATCGCACCAACGGTTTATAATACAATCGTACCGACCAAGCATCGTCATCTAATGGTGAGCCCAACGCAATGTAAACATCACGAAACACCGATGCATCAACAGCTGACTCGGTCATCACAAGACTTCCCACATCATAGATTCTTTTTTCAGGATAAATATTGATGCGATGGCGCCCATCTCCCACTGCAAAGCCAATCCGGGTGCCATGATAATTACTGCCTTTTGTGGCCTCTTCTTGTAAATATCGAACGTCAAATCCAGCAAAATGCACCACACTCCCAGGGGACATTTTTTCATCAAGATGCAGACCATATCCGGTGGATACCGCAATACCCAGCATGCTCACCGCAACACCGCAATGGGCCACCACCATACCCAAAAAAGAAAAACCAATTTTTCCCACGCGTTTGATTCGAACAATCAACAGACTCAATGTGCTGACAATCAACCATAAAGCCAAGGCAACAGCAACCCACACCGTTATCTGTAACAAAGAATCCAAAAAATAAAATACGCTACAAGACACAACAAAACACCCAACCAACATCAACGCCGTAAACCCTAATGTGTGCCATGAATTGCTTTTATACGACAAATGAACACCAAAGCCCATCACCACGACCATAGGCAGCATCAATGGCACAAAAACCGCATTAAAATAAGGAGCACCCACCGACAATTTTCCAAGGCCCAAGCCATCAATTATCAAGGGGTACATGGTGCCCAGCAATACCGTCAACATGGCGACCACTAAAAAAATATTATTCAACAACAGCGCACTTTCTCGAGACAAAAAAACCCAAGATTGTTGATTGGCAAAACTTGAAGCGCGTTGCAAAAACAATAACAAAGACCCCCCTATGACGATGGTTAAAAATATCAAAATAAATAAACCACGCGTGGGATCCACTGCAAACGCATGCACCGAAGTCAAAACACCCGATCGCACCAAAAAAGTACCCACAAGACTTAAAGAAAAAACCATAATGGCCAACAATAAGGTCCATGCTTGAAATTGCTGACGTTTTGCAGTCACCATCAACGAATGAATCAATGCAGTTCCTGTAAGCCATGGCATAAACGATGCATTTTCTACCGGATCCCAAAACCACCATCCACCCCAACCCAATTCACGATAAGCCCACCAACTGCCCAAAGTTATCCCAAGCGTTAAAAAACACCAAGCGGCCAAGGTCCAAGGACGAGCCCATTGAATTGCATCCACTTGCTTCATCCAAAGTCCGGCAATGGCAAAAGCAAAAGCAACTGAAAACCCCACATACCCCATGTATAAAATGGGTGGATGAAACAAAAAACCAACATCTTGCAATAAAGGATTTAAATCACGGCCTGATGTACTCAATGCTGTAAATTGTCGCAAAAAAGGATTGGAGGTTGCCAATAAAAAAAGCATAAAGCCAAAACTCAACAAACCCAACACCACCATAACGCGTACACGAAATGCTGTGGCCAACGAATCACTAAACCGCACCACCAACATCATCCAAACACTTAAAATAAGTACCCAAAGAAGCATGGAGCCTTCGTGCCCCCCCCATACCGCGCAACATTTATAAAACCAAGGCAATGCCAGGCTTGAATTTTTAAGCACATAAGCAACCGTAAAATCATCGGTTAAAAAACAAAAACTCAAACACCCAAAAGCGAGCCCCACAAACAATAACTGCGCAAAAGTATACGTTTCAATAGATTTCATGGCGGTTGAATGATTGAGATACAGGCCAACGCTTGGGACGACCACCAAAAGCATTGAAAAACACCATGCCAAAATCAATGAAAATAAACCCAGTTCTGCCATCATGATTTTATGAACCTTAAGACGATGCTTTTAAATGCTTTAGCTCCGGTGGCATATAGCGCTCATCATGCTTCGCCAGAACCAACGTTGCCACAAAATGCTTGGGATCTTGCAATGCGCCTTGTGCCACAATACCTTGCCCTTCACGAAATAAATCAGGCAGTATCCCACGGTAAGAAACCTCGATTTCATCTTCATTGTCATACAAAAAAAATCGTACCATAAGACCCGATTGTTCATGCACCACACTACCCTTTTTAACCAAACCACCAAGCCGAATCACATGATTCATCGGTACCAATTGGGTTTTTAACTGACTTGGGGTATAAAACAAATTAATGTTTTGTCGCAAAGCATACAAAATACACGCCAAAGCCAAACCCAAAATAATCGCAACCACAATAATCATGGTTATTTTTTGCCGACGCTTGGTATTCATGATGATTTTTGAAACCACCGTTGTAATTGACGACGTACTTTTTTACCATGTCGATGCACAAGAAACCATTCCATCATCAAACCAAAGACCACCAAACCATAAGAAGGCCAAACATACCAAGCATATCCACCCATCGATAAAGTCTCAATCATAAACCCCGCTCCACCAATGCTTGAACCCAAAGCTGACGTCGACTCCGCCACAACAGCAGATGACGTTCTTTTTTAAGCCAAATGGCTGCACAAAATAAACCAAATCCAACCAAGGTCACCAACAACGGATAAAGCATTAAGACATCAATTTTAGGTTTGGAAAAAACAGTAATGGTCGCACCTTGATGCAGGGTATTCCACCAATAGACTGAATAATGAATAATGGGCAAATCGGCTACACCCACCAGGGTTAATATGGCCACAAGTCTATCCGATGACGATTGATTTTCGTAAGCTCGGGCAAGCACCACAATAGAAACATACAAAAAAAACAAAATAAGCTCAGATGTTAAGCGAGCATCCCAAACCCACCAAGCACCCCACATGGGTTTTCCCCAAATGGCACCGGTTAATAAAGCCAGTAAACTCATAGAAGCACCAATTTCAGCACCAACACGAAGCATGATGCCCGCCATTTTGATGCGCCAAACCAGCAAAAGCAATGCCAAAAACCCTAAATAAACATAGATCCCAATGGACAAAAAAGCACACGGGACATGAACATAAATAATCCGAAACGCATCACCTTGCTGATAATCACTGGGCGCAAAAAACAATCCCCACATCAAACCAAGGCCTATAAACAGCACCGACAAAGCCAAACACCAAGAAACCCAACGCGCACTTTGCTCATAGAAATAATAAGGCGAGGCAAGCTTATAGAGCAATTTCCACATAAAAGTATATTTTTAAAACAAAAAACTTGGCGCTATCTTAACATAGAGGCGTGATGCATTCAATTTTAGAAAATTGACAAAATAAAATTCATCAGCCTATAATCATCAAACATGACTTATTTAAAAAAAATGACATAATGGAATATAAAGTCCGATTAAATCATAATGGCAGAATCGTAATCCCGGCACTTTGCCGAAAACAACTGCACTTTATACCTGGAGAAGAACTTATTCTTCGCGTAGAAGGAAATACGGTATCCATCATGAGTTTGGAACAATCCATTAAAAATGCACAATCCTTAGTTCAAAAGTACACGAACAAACAAAGTGTGTTAACAAAATTAAGTGAACTTCGTCGTGAGGATCCCTAAAGTATGTCTTATGTATTGGATGCTTCGGCAGTCTTGGTTTTGTTAAATCAGGAACCAGGGCACGTCTTTGTTAAAGAACACCTATCTCAATCCATGATATCTGCAGTCAATTTTTCTGAAGTTATCACCGTGTTGGTTGGATATGGGATGCCACATATTGATGCAACCTCCGTGATTTTTGCACTTAAATTAGAAATTATTCCATTTGATACAGAACAAGCTTCAAAAAGTGCCGCTTTACGCTTAGCAACCAAGCCGTTTGGATTATCATTAGGCGATCGCGCCTGTCTGTCGTTGGCAGAAATTAAAAAACTTCCAGTCATTACGGCTGATAAAATTTGGGCACGTCTTGAGCTACCCATTGACATTCTTCTGGCTCGGTAAAATCAAACATTCAACCGATTAAAAATCCAGTCCGGCAACCAACGCACCAACGCCATCACCCAACGCCATCGCGCCGGCGTATACACCACCCGTTTTCCTGCCTCAATACCACTCACAATATCAAAAGCAACATCCATCGCTTGCGCAAGCTTCATGCCTTTTTGTTTCAAGGCCTCGGTCATTGGCGTCTCGGTGGGGCCAGGCTTCACCAACGTGATGTGTATTTTTGTCCCAAAAAAACGCTGCTGCACCCCTTCAACATAACGCGCCAACAACCCCTTAGATGCCCCATAAATATAATTGGATTTGCGCCCCCTATCGCCTGCAACAGATCCAATAATGGCCAATCGCCCTTTTTTTTGAACCTCAAAATGCTGTAAAAACGCCTCAGCAAACAATACCGGAGAGATGGCATTCACCATCATCGCATCCCGACTTGCATTTAAATCAACCTGACATTGCGCCTGATTGGGTAGCATGCCTTGAGCAATCAAAACCACATCCACCAGCTCATGCGCTGTTAATTCATCAACAAGTGCTTGAATCGCTTTGGGCTCATCAAATAAAACCTCATACACCAAAACCGTTGCCTTGGGATGACGAATGCGTAAATCAGAGGCCAGGCGCTCCAGTTTCTCTTGATTTCGTCCAATCAAGTCCATACGTGCAGCTTTTTTAATCCACAAACGAGCACAATGCTCTGCAATAA
>CAISSD010000115.1 GCA_903887975.1 uncultured Legionellaceae bacterium
AATTCTTCAGGGCTTTTGCCAACACCGGCCGTGCGAATAATAATACCCATGTCTTCTTTAAGGCTTAGGGCATTAAGCGTTTCTTTGAGCTCGTCACGCTCATCACCCTCGATGCGACGTGAAATACCACCAGAACGAGGACTGTTGGGCATTAAAACCAAATAACATCCTGCCAATGTGATGAAGGTTGTGATCGCTGCACCTTTGTTGCCACGCTCTTCTTTTTCAACTTGAATGAGCATTTCTTGGCCTTCACGAATCAAAGCCGTCACGGGCAGTTTTTCATCATGATTGGGTTGTTTGCTGAAGTAACTGGGTGCAATTTCTTTAAGTGGTAAGAAGCCTTGGCGTTTTGCGCCATATTCAATGAATACAGCACCAAGACTGGGTTCTCTTCGAGTGACAATAGCCTTGTAGATGTTGCCTTTTTTCTTATTTTCGCCTGGACATTCAATGTCTAAATCATATAAATGGTTGTTTTTGACCAGTGCAACGCGAATTTCTTCAGATTGCGTTGCGTTGATGAGCATTTTTTCTGTTGCCATTGTAATAAACCTCTTCAAAAAGCGCTTCTTGAAGGCATATGAATGATGAAAATCAAGCCATTTTTGGGTTGTTTTCAATCTTGAGCAGTAAAATAGTATGAAGGGCTCAAGACATAAGTTTTATTCATCGCATCAAGAAAAGCGCGGTATTACTGGTTTTTTTCCAGTAAACTAAAGTATACTTTGCCCAATCATAAGCCTTTTAAGCTTAATTTATGATTGTATGAAGCACCAATGCGTCTTTGACGTAAAATTCTGTCGCGATTTAACTTCGCGAGTATTGATCATAACAAAAAAACATTAGCCAGAAAAGGTTTATTACATGTCTGAAGTACGTTTTGTCGTTGTAAAAGCTGAAGAAGAAGGGCAGCGGCTGGATAATTTTTTAGTGCGATTATTAAAGGGTGTTCCCAAAACCCATCTCTATAAACTCATTCGTTTGGGTGAGGTGCGTGTTAATAAAAAAAGAGCGAAGCCCTTGCAAAAATTAATGGCAGATGATGTGGTTCGAATTGCGCCAATTCGTATTTCTGAAGAAAAATTGACTGAAGTTCCAATGCATTTGGCAAAAAAACTTCAAGATTCTATTTTGTACGAGGATGCAGGATTGTTGGTGATTAATAAACCATCGGGTATTGCGGTTCATGGTGGTAGTGGTTTAAGTTTCGGTGTTATTGAAGCGTTGCGTTCTATGCGAACAGATTTGAGTTATCTGGAGTTGGTGCATCGATTGGATCGAGAAACCTCAGGTTGTTTGGTTCTGGCTAAAAAAAGAAGTGTGCTTCGAGCCATTCAAGCATTGTTAAGTGAGCGGGCGGTTCAAAAAAAATATTGGGCAATAGTCCATCACAGTTGGACAGGAAAGCATGCTGTTGATGTTGATGTTGGATTGGAAAAAAATATTTTAAAGTCGGGCGAGCGGATGGTGGTGGTCAATCCATTGGGCAAACCCTCACAGACGCGATTTCAGTTGATTGAAAACTTCACTGGATTTTGTTGGGTTGAAGCCACGCCCAAAACAGGTCGAACACATCAGATTCG
>CAISSD010000116.1 GCA_903887975.1 uncultured Legionellaceae bacterium
CCACAATGGCAAGCAGCATGTAGAATATCGACCAAACCACGGAAAACACCCATCCAGGGGGTGTGAGTATGGATTTATTGAGCCCATCATACCAAGAGTGGATATTGGCGCGAGTGATAAACCCTAAAAAAAATCCGATTGCTTCGAAAGTAATAATCCAAAGTATTGGTTTGAACCATGTCTTTTTGATCAAAGTACGCTCTTTTTGATTGGTTAATTAATTAACTTAAGTGTAGTAGAATAGCGTGTAATTTCCAAGGATTCTTGACTGTACGTCATTGTGACGCATAATTAACAAGATATGATTGATATGGGTACTTACTATGGGACAACCATTAATAAAACATAGTCAAGATGTAGCGCGGCTTGAAGCACGAATTAGTTCGTACAAAAAAAATGTGCTTAAAAATGCAGCTGAATTATCTGGTTGTACATTAACTGATTTTGTCATTCATTCAGCATACGAGGCTGCTATTCGTGTCATTCAAGAGCATCAGCAACTACATTTGACAGCGGTTAATCGGGATTTTTTTATTCAAGCGTTGCTCAATCCACCAAAAGCATCAAATAATTTATTAAAAGCAGCCAATCAATACAAGAAAGCAGTCTCGCAGTGAGTCATCAAATTGGCATTGTTGCGGTGATTGTTGATGCTAAAGATGAAATTGCTGTGAGTTTTTATGAGCATTTTGGGTTTAAATCATTTCCGGAAAACAATCATCGATTGTTTTTGCCCATGAAGACCATTAGGGAGATCATTGATTGACCGCCCCTTATCTTATTGTCTCACCAAACGCTGATTCAAGTTTTGAGGCAGTGCTTTTTCAGTGGATCGATAAGGATTAATATCCAACCCCCCACGCCTGGTGTATCGGCCATAAACAGTCAGCTTTTCTGGTTTACAGTACTTCATAATATCGACAAATATTCGCTCGATGCATTGCTCATGAAACTCATTGTGATTGCGAAAAGAGACCAGGTACTTCAATAATCCTTCTCGGTTGATTTGCATGCCCTTGTATGAAATATACACACTCCCCCAATCCGGTTGATTGGTCACAAGGCAATTGGACTTTAATAAATCAGAATAGAGTGTTTCTTCAACATGATGCTGTTCCACAACGAGATAAGTCGGCTCAACCAAGTAAACATTACAGGTTACATCGAGATCATCGATGCACTCCCCTATGAAAGTCGTTTGTATCTTGGAATATTCTTTTTCTTTTAAAGACACTATCCGAACCTGAACATCACCTTCCAAGCGCTTTGATAAATCATCGACTACCGTTTGTCTCATGGCATTGCTGTCTTTGAATTGGGTATTATTTAATGAATTAAAATACAGTTTAAGTGATTTTGATTCAATTAAATAAGGGGTATTGCAATCATAAATGATCTCAGCGATTGCAACACAGGGTTTGCCTTTTTCATTCAACCAAGACACCTCATAATGATTCCAGCAATCAAAGCCAAAAAAGGGAAGATGGTCTTGAATGCCAAGTTCTTGACGTTTGGCCATTCGTGGAATGGCAAATAATCGCTCAGGGTTATAATTCATATCTGTGGGTGATGCTTGCCCGAGCTCAGATTGAAGAGGATTGGCTTGGTGTTTTTTTTCTAATGGTTTATTCATTTGATGCGTCTCCAACATATTAATGATCTGCATTCTATTTATTTTTTAAAAGCATTATTACTTAAAGTCGCCTAAATTCCCACATGATTCTTCATGCCAAATATGGTATGATACGTATTTATTTTAATCAGAACTAACGATGCATCTTCAAGATCTTGTATCAGGACAACACGTACGCTTGGTGGATTTTGGCAGCACGCCACTTTCTTATCGGCGTCGTTTGTTGTCAAGAGGTTTAACCTGCGGCATAGAAATCTTCGTGTTGCATGTGGCGCCATTGGGTTGTCCGGTGTTGATTCAAGTGCGCGAAACGTTACTGGTGTTGCGAAAAGACGAGGCCAGTGCATTAATGTGGGAGCGGGTGTGATGCAGGTGATGTTGTTGGGTAATCCAAATTGCGGTAAAACAACCTTGTTTAATGCGTTAACGGGTGAACATCAGCGCGTGGGCAATTGGTCGGGTGTGACCGTGGCTCAAAAAACAGGATGTTTTGATTGGCATCATGAGACCATTGAACTGGTCGATTTACCCGGAATTTATGCTTTGGATCATTCGGCAACATTAAGCCAGGATGAGCACATTACCATGCAGGTGATTGCGCGCCATGAAGCCGATGTGTTGGTGAATGTCGTGGATGCGTGTCATTTAGAGCGACACTTGTATTTGACCAGTCAATTATTGGAATTAGAAAAACCACTTGTGGTGGTGCTCACCATGCATGATTTGGCCACCGCACAGGGCATATTCATTGATGTTGACGCTTTATCCAATGCTTTGGGTGTTCCTGTGATGGTGTTACAAGCGCATCAAGACTTAAGTATCGATGCCTTAAAAAACCATGTCATGGCCTCTGTGAAATCCTCTAAAGCGCTTGATTTTTCTTATACCAAGCCAATTAAAGACTTGCTCGCCACATCAAGTGATTCGGTTTATGAAGCAAGAAGAGCCCTAGAACTCAATCCCCAGTGGGATATTTTGATGGCAGATGCGCGTTATCAATGGATTCATGATGTGGTGAAGCGTGTGCAACAAAAGACACAAGATAAGCGGGAGCAATGGACTGCAAAAATTGATAACATTGTATTGCATCGATTTTTTGCGTTGCCTTTATTTTTTACCATCATGTATCTTATGTTTTTATTTTCAATGAGTTTAGGCGGGGTGTTCCAAACTTTTTTTGAGCGCGTGAGTGGTTTTTTATGTGTGACGCTACCACTTCAAGTGTTGCAGTATGTTCATAGCCCGGCATGGCTTAGCACTTTGGTGGCGTTTGGTGTTGGTAAAGGCATACAAACGACACTAACCTTTATTCCGGTGATGGGTTTGATGTATTTGTCATTGTCGTTGTTGGAATCTTCAGGATACATGGCACGTGCGGCGTTTGTGGTGGATAAAATCATGCGTTGGTTGGGGTTGCCAGGTCAAGCGTTTGTGCCCATGATGGTGGGTTTTGGTTGTAACGTTCCTGCCATTATGGCAGCCAGAACCATGGATTCTGAACAAGATCGATTGTTAACCATAGTGATGAGTCCTTTTATGTCGTGTAGCGCTCGGCTCGCTATTTATGCGGTATTTGTGGCGGCATTTTTCCCAGTGGGGGGGCAAAATATTGTTTTTTCTTTGTATTTGATTGGTATTTTGGCCGCGGTTTTGACGGGATTTCTTTTGAGAAAAATTTTATTTAAAGGCCAAGCTTCGCCATTGATTTTAGAGTTGCCGGTGTATCATCGACCGCGTATTCGGGTTATTTTTAAAGACACCCTCATGCGACTTCGTTATTTTATTGTGCGTGCGGGGCGATTTATTGTGCCGGTTTGTGTGGTTTTGGCATTATTAAATGGATTCACGCTTCATCATGGTGTGGTGTTGCAAAGTGTCGATGATGATTCGGTGTTGTCCTGGCTGGGGCGAAGTGTCACACCACTTTTTGCACCTATGGGGCTACATGCGGATAACTGGCCTGCAACCGTGGGTTTATTGACTGGTGCCATGGCCAAAGAAGTGGTGATTGGCACGCTTAATGGGTTGTATGCACAAATGGGGCATATTGTGTCGCTCAACGACACGGCATCGCTTTATGGCGTGATGTACCAACAGTTTGATGGTAAAATTGGGGCCTATGCTTATTTGTTGTTTATTTTACTTTATATTCCCTGTGTGTCGACCATGGCGGTGATGCGACAAGAAGCTGGCCGAGGTTTGATGTGGTTTTCAGTGACATGGTCGTTGTTGGTGGCGTATGGGGTTTCGGTGGGATTTTATCAAGTCGCCACTTGTAGCTTGCATCCCATTCAATCATTATTATGGGTATTGTTGATGGTGGGGTTGATGGGAACATTCATCATGATGCTTCGTTGGTTTACTTCCTCAAGGAGTATGACTTATGCTGTTGCAAATTCGTGATTTTATGTTGCATGCTGATTGGGTTAGTAGCCAACAATTACAGCGTGCCTTTCATTTGGATGTTGGCGCGTTAGAGCCCATGTTGGCAAGATGGATACAACATGGGGTGATGGAGCGTCGTGAAACACCAGCAAAAAATTGTCTTAGTCGTTGTTTTAAATGCCCCACATC
The DNA here is from genome assembly GCA_903887975.1 of uncultured Legionellaceae bacterium. GTDB lineage: Bacteria > Pseudomonadota > Gammaproteobacteria > Legionellales > Legionellaceae > CAISSD01. The sequence goes on from CAISSD010000116.1 coordinate 4,208, forward strand.
GCGACCGGTTTATTATCGCATTATAAAAGGACATGATGCGCATGCGTTATCGAATCATTATTTTGAGCCTCATTCTTGGGCTGAATAAAGCCCATGCGGTGGATGTAACGAGCGCTTCTTGGCATGCCATCAAACATCATTTTAGCCCTTCATCTTTAAATACCTTGCGCATGGTTTCTTTGCGCCAAGACAAACAGCATGTGGTGCATACCCATTTTCAGCAATTTTACGATGGATATTTTGTTTTTGGCGGTGCGATGACGACCCATTCTGCTGGAGGAACAACGCGAAGGCATGGCATGGTTTATCCTGATTTAGAAGCACAAATTGGCAAACCAAATGCTTTATTGGTATTCAATCAATCAAAAGCGTTGCGGATGTTTTTGGCGCGTTATGACCCCAGTTTGGTTTTAGCCCCTCATGTTGAGGCTATTGTGTATGTTGATGAACACGCCAAAGCGCATTGGGCTTATCATGTTGGGGCCAAGATTGTTTCATCACAAAAAATGGAGCAAAAGCCCCAAGCCATCATTGATGCAGCAACACTCAAACCCTTGGTGACATGGGATGATGTGAAAACAGTATGGCATGAAGTTGATGGCCAAGGTTTTGGTGGCAATGAATCCAGCGGATTGCATCAATATGGCGTCGATAGACCGTTATTGACACTTGGTCGAGATGCTGCAACGGGTGAATGTTCGATGATGAACCAGAATGTTGTCGTGGTTGACATGCAACACCAATATCACGGCAGTGGTCAGGTGATTGCGTTCGATTGTACAAGTGAGCAGTCGATGTATTGGACGGGTGTGGCACATGATGGGTTTGATAGAATAAATGGCGCTTATTCACCAGAAAATGATGCATTGTATGTTGGTGGAGTGATTCAAAGCATGTATCAACAATGGTTTGGTGTTTCTCCATTGCCACAGAGCAACAGTACCAAACCCATGAAGATGCGCGTGCATTATGGCGTTGATTATGAAAATGCTTTTTGGAATGGGTCGAGTATGACATTTGGTGATGGGGGGGCTTGGTTGCATCCTTTGGTGTCTATTGGGATAGGGGCGCATGAAATCAGTCATGGATTTACTGAAAAATATTCTGATTTGGCTTATTTTGGTCAATCAGGAGGGATGAACGAAGCTTTTTCGGACATGGCGGCCCAGGCTTCGGAGTATTTTTCCCAAGGTGTGAGCAGCTGGGTCATTGGTGCTGAAATCATCAAAAGTGATGGAGCATGGAGAGCACTGCGTTATATGGAGCATCCGCATTGGGATGGTCATTCGATTGAGTTTTTGGAGGAATACCAATCGGGGATGGATGTGCATTATGCCAGTGGTTTGTATAATCGGTTGTTTTTTTTGTTGGCCAATACACCCGATTGGAACACGCAAAAGGCTTTTCAAGTGATGGTGAAAGCCAATATGGATTATTGGACACCTTATGAAACTTTTTCAAGTGGTGCTTGCGGCATCATGAATGCCGCAAATGATTTGCATGAGGATTTGAATGCTGTTCAACAGGCGCTTTTGGGCGTCGGCATTGATGTTAAGGCGTGTGAGCTATCTTGATGATGAAGGGGCTGTGTGTATTGACTCGACTTTAGCCATTTTTCCTTAATCCGTTCGCCCTGAGGAGCGTGCGTAGCACGCGTCTCGAAGGGCTTTCTAAGCGGCTAAAGTAAGTTGATAGATCAAAGAATTAATTTTTTCTTCTGAGCATTTATCTAAATCAAGCTGATTTTCAGACTTTGAAAAATACTTATTTGACCAAATTGATCGTCTAACGATTGCTATAATATCGGAGAAAGTTA
>CAISSD010000117.1 GCA_903887975.1 uncultured Legionellaceae bacterium
ATTCAACGCTTTGGCATGGTGAATAATACCCGCAATGTAATGCAGCGCAAGTTTCGATAGCCCCGCATAATCATCACCTTGAAACAAATTAACCCCATTTTTTGCCAACGACTGATGACAATGCATGCCACTGCCATTATCCCCCACCAAAGGTTTGGGCATGAACGTTGCCGTTTTACCAAATTGATGTGCAACTTGACGCACCACATATTTAAGCCACTGCATTTCATCGGCTTTTTGGGTTAAGGTATTAAAACGTGTGGCAATCTCACATTGATTCGCTGTTGCCACCTCATGATGATGCGCCTCAACCTCAATACCAAGGGATGCAAGCGTGAGCGCAATCGCAGAACGCAAATCTTGTGAAGAATCAACCGGAGGCAATGGAAAATAGCCGCCTTTCACACCCGGTCTATGGCCAATATTGCCACCGGCAATGGTTTGTCCTGAATTCCATTGCCCTTCTTCAGAATTGATGTGATAAAAAACATGATGCATCTCGCTTTGCCAGCGAACATCATCAAAAACAAAAAATTCAGGTTCAGGGCCCACCAAAAATGCATCAGCGATGCCTGTATCTTGCAAATAAGCTTCAGCTTTTTGCGCGATGTGGCGTGGATCGCGAATATACGGCACATTGGTTTTGGGATCCCAAATGGAGCAGCGCAAGACCAATGTTTTTTCTTGATAAAAAGGGTCGACTTGTAGCGAATTTAAATCTGGCACAATTTTTAAATCCGAATCACAAATCTCGCGCCAGCCCACAAACGATGAACCATCCACCGTACGTCCTTGAAGATAAACATCGTCGCCAACATCAACCGCTGGACTGGTGACATGATGCTCTTTCCCCCGAAGATCAGTGAATCGATAATCAATAAAGCGCGCCTCATGTTTTTTTATGGCTTGACGAACTTTGTGATGCTCCATAAAATCAACTCCTTGTATACACGTTTTTTTATAGTTTATACCGAGAACTCATGAGTGTATATCAGTACGTTGCCCTAAAAAAATCGGGTCAATCCACCAAAGGCACCCTAGAAGCCGACTCCGAGCGTCACGCTCGAGATTTATTGCGGGAACAAGGTCTTTTTCCCACCGAGGTTCAATCCTTAAAAAAATCAACCTACATCAAAAAAAAACACAAACTTGGTGCAGATGATTTATGCCTTCTAACCCGTCAATTGGCAACACTACTGTCTGCAGGCATTCCCATTGAAGAGTCTTTAAATGGTGTGGCTGAACAATCGGAAAAAGAAGCCAATCGCGCACTCATCATTGGCGTTCGTGGTAAAGTCATGGAGGGCTTTTCATTGGCGCAAGCACTGGGCGAATACCCCAAAGCATTTCCAGAGCTTTACCGCGCAACGGTTGCCGCCGGCGAGCAAAGTGGGCAATTGGATCAAGTTTTAGAAAAATTAGCCGATTACACCGAAAATCAACAAGGTATTCGTCAAAAAATTCAACAAGCACTGATTTATCCAAGCCTTATGATCATCATCTCCATCAGCATCATCAGTTTTTTGTTAACCTTTGTGGTGCCTAAGATTATTGATGTCTTTACCAGCAGTGGTCAATCATTACCACTGGCTACCAAAATTTTAATCCACATGAGCAATGCCATAGAAGCCTATGGCCTTTATGCCATCATCATCCTTGTTGTTTTGTTGATTATTTTTTTAAAAGCCTTAAAAATCCAACGTTTCGAACCCGTTGGGATGGATGGTTGTTACAAATGCCTGTGGTGCGATATTTGGTACGCGCCACCAATGTGGCACGCTACATTCATACCTTTGGGATTTTGTTTGGCTCAGGGGTTCAAGTTTTAGAAACGCTAAAAGTATCGGCGCACTTGGTTCACAACAGTGTTTTGAAGGCATCATTTGAAAAAGCGGCCATAAAAATCAAAGAAGGAACTGGGATCAGTAAAGCCTTAAAAGAAACAACGTATCTATCACCCATGGCCATTCATTTGATTGCCAGTGGCGAAAAAAGTGGTCAATTGGCACCCATGATGGAGCGTGCAGCACGTCATTTAGACACCGAAGTCAAACATTTAATCGATACAGCCTTGACTCTGCTCGAGCCTTTGGTCATCCTGCTTATGGGTGCTGTGGTGCTTTTTATTGTATTGGCAACACTTTTACCAATTTTTTCAATGGAACAACTGGTTAATTAATGGGGGTATAGCGTGAAACAACAAATGAACAAACAAAAACAGCTTGGGTTTTCTTTGATTGAAATCATGGTGGTGGTGGTGATACTTGGTATTTTGGCCGCACTGGTGGTACCCAAAATCATTGGTCGTCCCGATGAGGCACGTGTGGTTAAAGCAAAACATGATATTTTAACACTGGAAAATGCATTGGAACTTTATCAATTGGATAATGGTTTTTATCCTTCAACCGAGCAAGGATTACACGCTTTGGTACAAAAACCCAGTAGCGATCCCATGCCACAAAACTGGAAAGCCTATTTAAAAAGCTTACCCAAAGATCCATGGGGCAGAGATTATGTGTACATGCTAACCGATGGTCAATTCACGGTGTTAACGTATGGCGCGGATGGTGTTGCAGGAGGCTCTGGCATCAACAACGACATCAGCAATTGGAACATCAATAATTAACGAGGTCGTTGTGAGTCAAAAACCACCATTGGGATTTTCATTGATTGAAATCATGGTGGTGGTG
>CAISSD010000118.1 GCA_903887975.1 uncultured Legionellaceae bacterium
ATATAAAATTAAAATCATTATTTTTCAAATAACATACAGGTTAATTTATGTTGTGTTAAACCTTAGGATAAGACCGTTTTTATTCGTGATTTATGGTATTGATTCATGGACTCCATGAGTTTATCCCCCATGCATGCATAGGATTAAACCCCATCCATACACAGTTATTCATCATCAAAACCCAAATCGGTATATATAATGATACGTATTTAAATTCAGGGAGACAGATAAAGGGTTATTCTTAAAAGACCCCGAATCCTGGTTATGGTGTTTTTTTAACCAATAATGTATAATATAAAAACATAATTATATGGGGTTATTGATGATCACTGATTCTGAATTAAAAACTGGGGATCTGGTCTTTTATTTAAATTCGGCTGGCGTTCCTGAGCACATCGCGGTTTTTGCCAATCACTGTAATGGTGTTCCTTACGTGATTCATGCCACATCTCATCCTTATTATTCCGTGATGCTAACCCATTTAAAACCCGAACTTGACAATCAATATTGTGTTATGCGACCCAACAATACAAATATAGCCTTTGCTGCCGTTGGCATTTTATCACGTTGGGTTGAGCATCAAGTACGATTTGCAACGACTAAAAAACGCGATGCTTTGGTGAATCCCTTGGATGCTATGGGCGGTTTTTTGGATAACCCTCGTACAGAAGAAATTGGTCGCATTCAAGAGCAATACGGAAAAGCCTCTTATTTTGTTAATTATGCTTATTATTTAGAAATGGCCAATGCATTGCCTTTGATTCCAAAACCAGAAGAGGGCATGGTTTGTTCGGAAACCATCGTTGCCGCTTTTAACATTGCTTTATTGATCATGCATGAACATTGCGTCAAAACTTTATATGGTTATGATTGGACATCCAATCCCAATTGGTCTTTGGATGCTTTTATTCATCTATTGGATAATCCCCTGCCTTTTGATGCCCGTGCCATCTTACCAGCAGGAATTTTAAAGCATTGCCAAGACAATCTGAATCATTGGGAAGATAAAGGTTCTTTAATGATGGAGGAGCATTACGTTCTTGAAGAAGATTTTGCAAAAAACAAAAACAAATGGCGCGCTTTTAAAGACGCATTATTATATGAAGCACCTGAAAAATCCAGGCAGTTTTTGTCTTCTCCGGTTGCAGGGCTTCATCAATCGTATTCTTCAGACAACGATGTTGGTATGTTCTCTAAAAAAACATTACTCACGTTAACTTCAACACCTATCGAACTAAAAAGAAAACTTTCTAGTCCGTTGATGTTTTTAGGATTGGTTGAAGAAGATGAGGATTTCACTCCTTCTTTTTGTTTGTAAGTCGACGGCCTAACAAACCGATTGACCTAAACTCCTCGTCCATCGGTTTTGTTCACTGGCAATCCCGTTCCTCCACCTGGACAAAAAGTAATGGTGTATTCAGTCGCGGCTGAAGACGCGCAGGTGAAAGAACTGGCCTTGTCATCATAAGGATACGAATAACTGGTGGGACAAGCTTGTTTCATCCATTTAATCAAATCATAAACGTATTTTGTCCATTGCGGATCGGTTTGTCCCACGGGACAAGACGCACTTGGATTGGCTATACCCACCCAATCCGTACAACCACAACATTGTGTTCGTTCTTCACTAGAATACTCGGTATAACTGAGATAGCAGCTATTAAACAGTGGTGCTGTTGAAAGTGGTGGCGAGCATTTTAATAATTGCGTTAAAGTATATGTATTATTGGGGAAAGGGTTGCTTAAAACTTGATTGCACGCAAAATTATCCCCAAATGGTGAAATAAAACCAGGACTGGTTTGACAAATTTGATTGGCAGCCCAATACCCCAAAAAGTCACCACAATTTTTAACAAATCCATTGGTGTTTGGATCAAAAGCCAAACCACATAGTTGATTGGTATTGCTGCCACAGGTATTTTGACTATTGCATGATGAATTTGTATTGGTGACCCAATAATACATATTCGTAGGAGGCGTGATGTTTTCATAACTACATGCTTTTAAGCTCCCTGACGCTTCATTATTACCTGCTGTGCCACATTGATAATCAGAGGCTGTTTGATTGGTGGCCATGGATATCGGCATTGAAAAACCATTGACATTACTAATATCATAGCTATCCACATTACCTTGCCCAGTTAATTTAAACGTAAACTCGGCTTCGGTGGCAGGTTGTTGAAAACCAACACCAGGCAAACAGGAAGTCAAGCCACCATTGCTTTGACAATCATTGTTAAGACAAGATGCGCCATTGGTGCATTGTGTGCTTGCAGAAATAAGTCCTTTCCATAAAATTTGATCCGACAACGTTGATGCTGGAGTTTGTATGATTTGGGTTGTGGCCACGCCAGTATTGGGTGCCAATTCATATGAACCGGATATTGGGCCATAGTTGTTGTAATAACAAAGTTTTGCACCAACATTACACAAAGAACCTTTGTTGCAATCCGCGTCGGAAGAACAGGCAGCTGAGTTGGAGGGCGCACCACCCACCATCGACCACCATACGGGAAAATTGCATTGATTCACCAAATGAATGGTTCGAATATTATCAATTTGGGTGACAATATCCGTTGACGTTTCAGTTTGAGCGGTTAATCCCGTTGTTGAACCAATGTCGTAATCCACCAATAAAGAAATGGTAATGTCATTCACAGCACTTGCTGGTGCTGCATAAGTGCCTTTTAATTGACAGCTGTTCCCATTACCTAAAATTTGATTGGTACAATTATCACCACCAGGGGCGATGGTGAATGTACCATCGGCACCGCCTG
>CAISSD010000119.1 GCA_903887975.1 uncultured Legionellaceae bacterium
ACTTAAACATCTTTTTATTAAAAATTTGTGAATTGTAAGTAGTTAACTCAGACATATTAGTTTTCCTTTTTCACGCTCGACGCTATAATGCTATCCTTTTTGATTGGGTTGGAGTGTTGCTGCGTCGATAGTGTAGTCTGCAACACCCATGCATTTCAACATGTAATTGCTTATGTGTTGCATGGGCTTTCTTAATCGCTTGAGGGCATACTGATAATTTAGAAACAAGGCTATACCAGCATCACCATAAAATTTTTCCAACCTGTTATACAGCAACCAGATTCTCCATTAAACTTGTTTGCTCAGAGCAATATTTTACCAGAATAGAGACTTTATCAATCCGTGCCGAAAAGAAAATCCAAAAATGGAGCAGAAAAATAAGGACAAATGATGATAAATAATTCAAAATTTCAACTTAGATCACTCAATGGCTATTCTTGGGCTATTATTGTTGCCTATATAGGCGCAATAATCGCAATGCAGTACCCTGTGTCCCATGGTTTTCTTGAAAATTTTGTTCAAACGCTATCTCTCGCTATTATCATGATTTTCTGGTGTGAACAATCAGCATTCCTCCTCCAACAACCCGAGTGCAACTTAAAAAAAATTGAATTATTCAGACGAGATCTATGGTTATTAAGTTTTAGTTTTTTTATAGCGAGTCTTATTTCATTATGGTTTGCTCACAACAACAGTGATGTGAAGAGCTTGTGGCCTGTTGGCATTTACTTTATCACGCTCGTAGGCTATTGCTTCTCTGTTATTTTTTCAATCATCGCCCTTTTCATTAAAAATCATAAAATTTATACCATCAGTTTTTCATGCCTCATCATCACAGTGATTTCTTTAGGAAACTTTTTGCCTCATGATACATCACTACCGTTATTGGGGGATGTTGATACTTTTTTTGTCATCACCGGTTTGTTACTGATGGTTCATGGTTTGGTTGTCATTGGCCATCAGATCACAAAATTTCGATGAAGCATGACGACAACCATCATCGCCATGCCCGTTAAAGCAATTTAAACAGCGGATATGCTACATACCACGTTACAACCCTTTTGCATGCTTTGACAAATAATCAGCAACACCTTTGGGTGAAGCCTTCATGCCCGCCTGGCCTTTTTTCCAACCCGCAGGACAAACTTCGCCATGCTCTTCAGAAAACTGCACAGCATCAATCAAGCGCAATAATTCATCAATGTTTCGACCAATGGGTAAATCATTAACAATTTGTGAACGCACCACACCTTGCTTATCAATAATAAAAGCCGCACGAAAAGCAACACCTGCAACAGGATGCTCAACGCCATACGATTGACACACCGCATGGGTTAAATCAGCCGCCAATGTAAAGTGAACTGGTCCAATACCTCCTTGATCCACCGAAGTGTTTCGATACGCATTGTGTGAAAAATGCGAATCAATAGAAACGGCAACAATTTTTACCCCTCGTTGCTCAAAATCAGCAATACGATGATCCAGTGCAATCAATTCTGAAGGACAAACAAAAGTAAAATCCAAGGGATAAAAAAATACCAAGCCATAATGACCTTTAATGGCATCTTTTAAATTAAATTTATCAACGATTTCACCCGTTCCCAACACTGCAGGAACCGTAAAATCAGGTGCCTGACGCCCAACCAAAACACTCATCACAAACTCCATCACTCAATTGTACGTTATGCCCCAGCTGCTTGACGCAACAAAGGCTCCAATTCACCTTGCTCATACAATTCAAGCACGATGTCCGAACCACCCAAAAGCTCCCCTTTCACCCATAACTGGGGAAATGTAGGCCAATCTGCATATTGTGGCAATGCCTGTCGAATGTCTGGATTTGCCAAAATATCAACGTAGGCAAAATCCACCCCACAAGCATCAAGACATCGAACCGCTCGTGCAGAAAATCCACACTGTGGCATTTTTGGCGAGCCCTTCATGTATAAAATAATATGATGTTCTGCAATTTGTTGTTTAATTTTTTCAATCGTGTCCACAACCCAATACCTCATAAAAAAACACCAGGTCATTATGGCGAAAATCCATGCAAATCTCAACCCTTGTATCTCAAGCTGTAATAAGTATAAACTAGCTACTCTTAAAATTATCTTTTTAAAACACTGGAGTTCATCATGAGTGTCAGCCTTCCCGCATTACCTTACGCATTGGATGCATTGGTACCCCATATATCCAAAGAAACTTTAGAATATCATTATGGCAAACACCATCAAGCCTATGTCACCAATTTGAACAAGCTCATTGCCAACACGCCAATGGATGAATCATCACTTGAAGACATCATCAAACAATCTAGTGGCGCTGTTTTTAACAATGCAGCTCAAGTATGGAATCATACCTTTTATTGGCATTGCCTATCGCCTCAAGGTGGTGGTGAACCAAAAGGAAAACTTGCTGAACACATCAAAAAAACATTTGGTTCTTTTGAAACATTTCAAGAACAATTCACCCAAGTGGCATTATCCACATTTGGTTCTGGATGGGCGTGGCTTGTTAAAGATAAAAACAACGACCTTCGCATCATCAGTACCAGCAATGCCGAAACCCCCCTGACTCAGGGTTTAACGGCACTGCTAACGTGCGATGTGTGGGAGCATGCTTATTATATTGATTATCGTAATGTTCGCGCCGATTATCTCAAGGCATTTTGGCCATTGGTTCATTGGGATTTTGCTGAAAAATTATTTGGCTAAACCCTGTCTCTGTCGCACCACCTCATACAAAGAAATTCCGGTTGCGACAGAAACATTCAAGCTGGAAACAAACCCCTGCATGGGTAAAGAAAATAAATCGTCACAATGCTCTCGAGTCAAACGACGCATGCCACTGCCTTCTGATCCCATCACCAAAGCAATCGATGAACGAAAATCAAGTTGATAAAGCGATGTTTTACTGCTTCCTTCTGCACCATAAATCCAAACACCTTCTTGCTTTAAAAATTCCAAAGTACGTGCCAAGTTCACAACGCGCACAAACGGCAAGGTTTCAGCAGCTCCTGATGCAACTTTACTCACCACCGCTGTGATTGTGGCACTGCGATCTTTCGGGCAAATCACAAAGTCGACCCCAGCAGCCTCTGCACTTCGAAGACAAGCCCCAAGATTATGCGGATCAGTAACGCCATCCAAAATCAGAATTAAACCCGGCTTTTTCATCAAAGCCATCAACTGCGGTAAATCCCGCTCATGATACTCTGGTATTGATGATGTACAGGCAATAATGCCTTGATGCACCATGTTTGGAAATTGTTGCTGCATCTGCTGGGTCGTTAAAACGCGAACCTCAATGCCCGAATGACGAGCCAACAACAACAGCTCTTCCATACGTGCATCATCTCGTGTTTGGCGTACACCAATGTATTGAACCAAACCAGGCCGATGATTGAGTAATGATGCCACCGCATGAAGACCATAAATGTAATGCTCACTCATCCGCCAATGCATCCTCTTCTACAGGTTCAAAATCAATCTTACGCTCATCCAAATCCACTCGCGCCACCAACACTTTCATGCGATCGCCCAGGCGATAAATACGCCCTCCTCGCTCACCAATCAAACGATGTTTCATGGAATCAAAGGTATAATAATCATTTTTAAGTGAAGTGACATGCACCAAACCCTCGACATAAACCTCGTCCAACTCCACAAAAATCCCAAATCCAGTCACCGATGCAATACGCCCACTAAACACTTGCCCTAATTTGTCCTGCATGAACTCGCACTTCAACCATGCCACGGCTTCACGCGTGGCCTCATCAGCACGACGTTCGGTTTGTGAACAATGCTTGCCCAATAGATTCATTTTTTCATGATCATAAACAAAGCCTTCATGGGATTGTGTGTCCAACCAATGACCTATTGCGCGATGAATCAACAAATCGGGATAACGTCGAATGGGGGATGTGAAATGCGTGTACGC
>CAISSD010000120.1 GCA_903887975.1 uncultured Legionellaceae bacterium
CCTTTTTTTAAAGTTTAAAGCCAGATATGAATAAATACCAAAAACAATCAACACGCCAACAAACAATTCAACATCTGATGCACCATGAAGATATAAACCAATACCACTTATCCCCATCAATAAAGAAAACGATCCCATAATAAAAATGACTTGTCTTGGGGTATAATGCAACTGCAACAGGATGTGGTGCATGTGACGTCTATCTGCCTTGAACGCAGAAACACCTCGACTTTTTCGATTGATCATTAAATGTAGCGTATCCATTAAAGGCAACGCCATAATCCACAGCATCAAAACAGGAGGACAATAAATGGCATAAAGATGATTTTGTGTAAGACGCACACAAATCCATGAAAGCATTAATCCCATAAACATACTTCCTGCATCACCTAAAAAAATTTTATACTTCACCGTCCAACGACAAGGATAATTAAAACACAAAAAAGCCAACAAACCACCCATTAAAGCGATGATCAAATAGGTTTCAAAGATAACATTCATATACAGTGCTAGAAATAAAAGACAACCCAGTTCAACCAAAGCAATGCATCCCGTTAAGCCGTCCATGCCATCCATCATATTCACTGCATTAATAATGCCTGTCATGGCAACACACGTGAATAAACCAGAACCATACCCCATGGATATGGCACCAAGACCAAATAAATCCCCTAGACTTACAATCTTTGTTTGACTCAAAATAACCATTAATGCAATCAAACTCAATTGCATTAAAAATCGGTATGAAGGACGAAGCGATTTGAGATCGTCTAAAAAAGCCAATCCAACCAAAAAACTGGTCACCAACCAAAAAATAATATAATCCAGATGTGCAACAATAAAATCCATCAACACAAGCGTACACGATAAAAAAATAGCAATGCCCCCCACCAGCGGCACTGGTTTTTGGTGCTTCTTTCGACCACCTGGTTTATCCAATAACCCCCATTGATACCCCAATACATAAAGTACTATGATAAAGCCGATGGTGATGATAAACGTTTGTAACAATAGATTAGGGTTGTTGCCCAACGATGTTTGCATGCTGCGTCACTCCTTTGACCGTACTTTGCAGTGTTTCAATCACTTTTAAATAATGATGAATCACTATTTTTTCATCAAATTCTTGCGCTACTTTGATGCGTCCCTGTCGACCCATTTCAAGTCGTTCCTCTTCAGTTAACAAAAGCATTTGCTCCAGTTTTTCTGCCAAATCTTTCGAATCTCTTGGCTCACATAATAAACCATTAATCCCATGGGTGACCACATCACGACATCCCGGCGTATTGGTTGTCACAATGGGTTTCGCCATGGCGGCGGCTTCGAGCAAACTTCTTGATAAACCTTCTCGATAGGAAGGCAAAACCACGCAATCCGCCTCTGATAAATATAATTTTACATCATCCGTTGTTCCTAGATAATCGACCACACCCTCATCGACCCACGCATTCATTTGCGCTCTTGATACCGCTGTGGGATTTGCCACATCCAAAAAACCCAATAAACAAAATGTGACCTGTTCATGTTTCTTTTTAATCAAACGCGCCGCTTCGATGTATTCG
>CAISSD010000121.1 GCA_903887975.1 uncultured Legionellaceae bacterium
CACCCCTCTCCTCTATTCGGCAAATATTGATCTAAAATATGGCTTTATTAATGCTAAAGAAGCTGATTTTGCTGGTGGCAACACAGTTTTCGACAGTTTTAATGTACAGATCCAAAAAAATACAATCGAAGAACTGGGCTCTTTAACACTCAAACACTCCAATTATAAAGGTGACTCATTAGATTCAAAAGGATTTCTTAAATTGGATCATGCCAATTTAAATGCAACTGATGTACATTTTGAAAAAATTGGAAAAGAAGTACTGCTGAACAGCAACATCACCTCATCACAGTTGATTGATGAAAGCCAAATGAGTTATCAAGGCCAATCAGGCATCATCACAGATGATTACCAACACACCGGCCACGTTCAAAAAATAACGCCCACTGACGATACATCTGAAAAAAACTTATTTTATGTAGAAGCAAAAACCGCTGAGCTAAACGGTTCGGCCGATCTGGACAATGCTTATTATAGTATTGATGAGCTTATCGGAAAAAATTGGGCTCAGGGATCAAGCTCCCAAAAACACATATTCAATTATAATGAGGCAGATTTATTTGCTTCGGGCCAAGGAAAATACAGTTTTTACACCACCAATGAAAGTTTAACGTTCATCACCAAAGATTCTTGTCGATTGTCCTCGCCCATCAACCGTGATTGCGATTTATGGGTACAAGCATCGGAAATTTCATGCTCAACCAATTATAATAAACAACATGATTTAACCTTAATATCAACTGTTGGTAATATTAATTTAACAGGCTCAATTCAAGCAAAGAATTTTTACGCCAAATCTGCGAAAGACATTATGATGAATCATGTCATTGATGTCAGTGATGTCGTCAGTTTCGAATCTGAAGGTGCATTTTATAATTATGGCGGGATGATTAACGGCAATGACGTATCCATCAAAGCTTATGAAATCAAAAACATAACCCGTGGTGCCAATCTTTCTCTACCCAATGCTTTGCCTATGGGTGATACGGGTATTATTAATGCCCGAAAAAATTTGTTTTTAGAATCCACTAAAGGCAATATTGAAAATTACGGTGGTGTGCTTCGTGGTGGAGAATATGCACAATTAATTTCAGCGGCAAATGTTCTTAATCTTTGTAATGTGCGAACTTATCAAGGTCGTTATGATGTTCAAAAAGAATTTGATGGCGGACTCATTGCCGGTGGGAATGGCGCAAGCACCGAAGATGTTGGGCTTTACATCAAAGCACAAAACGAGGTGATTTCAGATGCATCAGACTTTATCAGTGAAGGTACCAATTATATTGAAGGTGTTCATGGGGTACATTTTAATGCACGTCAACACACTTTTATCAGTAAAGATAAAGAGGAAAAAACTTGGTACGGAAAAAAGACACACACTATTGAAACATCAACCACCATTCGAGGCAGTGTGGTTCATTCCAATGGTGGAAGAAATATCATCAAATCTGAAGAGGGCTCTGTGGATTCGGTTGCGACACGTTTTTCTTCTCCTGGTGGAACGGATATCTATGCCCAAGGTAATGTGTGTCTTTTTAGTTTAAAAGCACAAAATCATCAATATGTTTCTAAAAGTTATCTTTGGGGACTCACCGCAAAAGAACGAAACTCTCTTTATGAAACATCAACACCCACATTATTTTATGACAATGGA
>CAISSD010000122.1 GCA_903887975.1 uncultured Legionellaceae bacterium
CATGACAAACTCCCAAACCTCATACACCTTGATTCAAGTTTTAAAAATCATGATTATGATCCCAACAATCAATACAGCATTCCACTGACTTGGGGTGTGACTGGTATTTTTTACAACAAACATCACATCCAAAAACCCCCAACAAACTGGGCCTCACTCGGGGATAAACGCTTTCGCAATCAACTGATGATTTTAGACGATGCACGAGAGCTCTTTGGCATTGCACTCATGAAACTGCATTACTCCCCCAACGACACCAATCCAGAGCACATCAAGGCCGCTTATGAAGCATTATTAAATCTATTGCCCAATGTCAAATTGTTTGCCAACGAAGGCATTCAATCCAACATGATTGATGAAGATGCGCTTTTAGGCGTGGCCTGGAATGGCGATGCTTTAAAGGCTCACCTTGAAAACCCACAAATACAATTTAAATTTCCAACCGAAGGCGTTGTGCTATGGATTGATTGTTTGGCCATACCCAAAAATCCACCGCATCTTCGTGAAGCCTATGAATTCATTAATTTTATGTTAAAGCCTCAAAGTGCCGAACAAATTGCACTTCACGAAGGTCATGCCATCACCAACAAAACCGCCATTCAGCATCTTCCCGAAGCGATTAAAAATAATCCGCTCATCTACCCTTTAAAAGAAACGCTAAATCATGCCTTTGTACAACGCGATGTAGGACAAGACACCATGAAACGCTACAATCAATATTGGCAGACATTAAAACTATCCATTTAGGAAACAACCCATGAATGTATTGATTTTTGACATAGAAACCGTTCCCGATGTTGTCTCTGCCAGGCGCATGTATGGTTTGGATGGATTATCCGATGTTGACACCGCAAAGGCTTTATTTGCACTTCGACGCGCCAAAGTGGGGCACGATTTTTTACCACATTATTTGCATCAAATTGTGGCCATTTCATTGGTATTAAAACAAGGTTCTCAACTCAAAGTGTGGTCTTTGGGCGAGGAAGATGCGAATGAAGCCGAGCTCATCACACGTTTTTTTGCAGGACTAGACAAACTAACCCCAACCCTTGTGAGTTGGAATGGCGGCGGATTTGATTTACCGGTATTGCATTACCGAACACTCTATCATCAATTGCAAGCACCGATATACTGGGAAACAGGCGAACAACAACCCAGTTTTCGTTGGAACAATTATCTTAATCGCTTTCATTACCGACATTTGGATTTGATGGATGTTTTGGCGGGCTATCAAAACAAAGCCATTGCCCCCTTGGATGATATTGCAAGTTTATTGGGCTTCCCAGGTAAAATGGGCATCAATGGCGCTCATGTTTGGGATGAATACTGTAACAACAACATCAAAGGCATACGAGATTACTGCGAAACCGATGTACTCAATACTTATGGGGTGTATTTACGTTTTGAATTGATGCGTGGCACCATCAGCAAAAATGAACATCAAAACGCCATAGACACACTAAAAACCTATTTACACACCGAAGGCCAAAAAAATCGGCCCCATTTGACTGAATTTTTATCAAAAATGGAGTCACACCAATGAACCCACGCGATGCGTTGCAACATCTTGATCAGGGCAATCTTTTTTTTGATCTCCAACACTTAACCTGTATTGATGTGGAGAGCACGAATGCAAGCGCCTTTCTACAAGGCCAATTAACGTGTGACGTTCGTCTGGTTTCTGAAATCAAAACAATGCCAAGTGCTTTATGTAACCTTCAAGGTCGCATTGTTGCTTTAATGAATGTGGTGAAATGGCAGGGTTTAAAACTCATTGTCGCCAAAGAGATGTGTCCGCTTGTTTTAAATGCGCTAAAGCAAGCAGCACTCTTTTCTAGAGTCATTTTAAAAGAAAACCCGCTCACTATTTTTGGATTGTATCAACCGAAACATCATCCCTGTTTATCCAACGAAACCACGAGCATCACAGCTCTTGATGCCGATTTTTATCTGGGGCTTAGCACAAAACCCATCAATCAATTGGATGTTGACACACAATACACCCTTCATGGATCTTTGGCATGGCATTTTTTGCAATTAAAAAAGACCAATATTGATGTTTACCCCGAGTCTAGCGGAATTTTTTTACCCCATCGCTTAAATTTGCATCAAAAACAGCATTTAAGCTTTACCAAAGGTTGTTACAAAGGCCAAGAAATCATCGCACGCATGCACCATCGTGGTACATTAAAACACGATGTACGTGTATTTACCCTCAAAACCCCTGAAGCACTGGTTTTGGGTCAACCACTTTGGGATAACGATCATCAAAACATCATGGGTGAATTATTGGATTATTGCCCCATTGATGATGGGGCTTATTTGGTAGCTGTCAGTGTTTTGATTGAAAACAAAAATAGGCCCTAATGCTCCCTTGTGCTTAAAAACGCCACTTCCGGATGACGCTCCTGCGCCATTGAAAGATTCACCCGTGTAGGCGCCAAATACGTCAGTGCATCATTCCCATCCAATGCCAAATAATCAAACGCTTTATTTTTTAAAGCTTCCAAGGCTTTGTCATCTGGAGACACCACCCATCGCGCACAACTTACATTGACCGATTCATAAACACAATCAACTTTATATTCATGCTTTAACCGATGAGCCACCACATCAAACTGCAACATCCCCACTGCACCCAAAATCAATTGATTGCTGTTTAGTGGTCGAAATACCTGGGTTGCACCCTCTTCCGAAAGCTCAATCAACCCTTTGGTCAACGCTTTACTTTTAAGTGGATCTTTCAATCGCACCAACCGAAACAACTCCGGCGCAAAATTGGGGATGCCGGTAAACTTTAAATCTTCGCCAACCGTAAACGTATCGCCAATGCGAATGGTTCCATGATTGTGAAGCCCAATAATATCCCCAGGCATGGCAAATTCCGCATGCGTTCGGTCGCTGGCCATAAACGTTAAAGCACTGCTGATTTGCATTTCTTTGCCCAATCGCAAGTGTTGCACTTTCATGCCTTTTTGATACGCACCCGAACAAATACGCAAAAACGCCATACGATCA
>CAISSD010000123.1 GCA_903887975.1 uncultured Legionellaceae bacterium
CATCAATGGTGGCAAGAAGCGTTGGATAAGGACATCACGAAAGATGCTATGTTTCAACTTGAAATCAATAGTACTTTTTTACGTATCTTTCTAACTGGCGATCATTCTGTGCGAGAGCTCATCGAAAACGTTTTGCAAGAGCATCCGCAAAAAGATGCGTTTAACAATTATGTTTTAAATAAAATCAATTCTATTCGGTGTCATTTAAACCAAGATTCAGCGTGGTTGAATTTTGTCAACACAGCAGGAGAACATTGTTTTCGTGATTTTTGGTATGATTTGAAAAACCAGGTGATGCAGGAGGATGCTTTGCCACTGCGAACTTTGTTGTGCGATGCCATGAAGATGAATATTTCTGGTTTGGAGCGCTACCTTCAGCCTTCTTTTATTGAAAAATCCTCAATGGATGAACATAAAATTTATTTTAATTATTGTTTGATGCACATTAAAAAAAATTGGCAAGAACTTTCGGTACAAACCACGCATTTATTGTGGAAACAATTTGAGTCGACCTTAATAGCCGTGAGCAACGTTCATGAATGGTTTACGCATGAACAGATGCAATTGTTTTTTTTGGCCATACTCAATAATGCCATTCAAAAGGGGTGCTACAGTTTGGTCAGTGTGTTGCTTAATTGTTTGCCCGAATTGCTGACGATGTCGATGAAAGCCATGGTGGATTTTACGTTTGATGAATCATGGATAGGACATTCACCACTTTATATAGCAATGTATTGTACCACAGCAACTCAGATGGCAGGGTGCTTGAGATCTCGTGGCGCGCAACTATTAAACCATGAGCTTGCTAGAGCGCATCATGATTTTCCTGCGCCCATTCCAAGAAGAATGGGATCGGGTTTTTTTGTGGATGGTGAGTTTTTTATAAAGAAACCCGTGTCGCCTTCACCAGATTCGGTTGCTGATAATTCGATGATACGCTCCATTTGAAATTTAAGTAATATTGTTTTTTGCCGAATAAATCATCATGGTCAATTGAATAAGGCGTCATGATGGAAATTATTTTTCAGGGTCGATATGACAATGAAGATGCAATCAAAACCTTGATGGGCATGATTCGTCTTTTGGAGTCTCGATACCAAATCAAAGGGTTTCATGAGATGAGCTTATCGGTGACGCTTCTTGATGCACAAGGTATTGATGTGGAGCTTATTGATGCTGAAACCGAGCAGGCGTTCCGGGTATTTGAAGTCTATCGACAACGAGATGCTGTGAAACGCTCAGAAAAACCCGTGATTGAATTGGTGGTGGACAATTCCAAAACGTAGTACTTGTAAAATTCTTGTATTGTTTGCAAAATAGTCGCTTCAAAGTCCAAAGGGAAGTGAGGCGTTATGAATACACCAGATGTTGCTGTACGCTCGATAGTGATGAATCAGTTAAGTGCCGATCACAGTATGGATACTGTCGCGGCGTTGACTGAAGGCAAAACCAGTTGGATGCAAAATGCCCAACAAACCACTACAAATCCCGAAGTCGCACAAAATTTTTCTCTAGAATCAGAAGCTGTGGGCTTGGCCATTACGGCGTTGAGCTTGTCGTATGTCGCTGTTTCAAATCAACTGGCCACCATCAAGCAGCAACAATTGGATTTTAGTAAAGATAGGGTGGCGGGTATTGCCACATTTTTTGTTCCTAAAAAAGAATTTCGAGATTTACAGAATGAACAGCTTGCGATTAAAGAATTTCATGAACTGCTACAAAAATCCACGTATAAAAAAATAGCACCTTATTTTGGCGTTCAATCCTCGGTGTTTGATTTTGAAACCAAGGGATTGATGTTTCACTCGGTTGTCCCGCTTTATGCCTCCATCACCAGTCAATCACAACCAAAAA
This sequence comes from uncultured Legionellaceae bacterium, assembly GCA_903887975.1. GTDB lineage: Bacteria > Pseudomonadota > Gammaproteobacteria > Legionellales > Legionellaceae > CAISSD01. Next base: position 1,855 of record CAISSD010000123.1, read on the forward strand.
CCAACATGATGTCGATTGATCATGAACGTGTGGCCATTGATGCATTTTTTAACTTCGATGTTTCCGAGCACATAAAAAAAAATGATGAGGCATCACAATTACAAAATCCTGCACTGGGGTTTTTTAAATCGATTTGGGATGGTGATAATTTTATGAACGATTTGCGTGCACCACGCTTTATCATCATGAGTTTATGTAATTTATTATGGAATTTGCAACATCCCGTGAGTGAAGCAACGGGGTTTCAATTGGGCATCAAAGACTGTATTGAACGAAGTGAATTGGCGCGTGCGTTTTTGAATGAGTTTTTAGATGATCAAGCCTGTCCCA
>CAISSD010000124.1 GCA_903887975.1 uncultured Legionellaceae bacterium
CACAACGAATCAAAAGTCATACTTTGTTGATGCAGCACATTCCATATACGGGTACCCATGGCATTCACACCATAATATTGTTGATCACAAGGCCCCATCACCACCATTTCATCATCAATTTGGGTATGAACAACCTCTGGATTACAACGAATTTTACTTGTTTTTTGCAGCATCATCACTCCTTAGAATGCTTCATCCAAATAACCAAATAGACCCATGGTGTCTTTGTGCGCAACAATAATACGTTGCGCCTGCTCTTTGGTTAAAACATTTCTCCAATCACCCACAATGCCTTTACGAAAAAATCGAGCCACGTTCGCCGGCTTTTCTCTAAACCCAGACTCTTGCTCCATGGCTTGTAATTTATCCATCTTAGCATGTTCAATGGCCTGTTCAAGTACTGCATCTGCCACGGGTATTTTTAAAAATTGCATGGCGCGAGAAAAACTATCCCAGGGATCATTCATCATGTCTTCATAACGCAAGACTAATTTTGATACATCGTGCGCGTTAACCCAACTGTAAACATGCATGGACCAAGACAAGAGCATTTGTCGCAATTGCTTGTCTTGTCGATGACGTGATTTACAAAATACAAAATCCGCTTGATTGAGATAATCAATGGCTTTATCAATTGAACACGACGAATGATTGGCAAGCGACACCGCAACATCCAAGGGATTACGCACAATATAAATGGCCCCCAAACATCCTATTTTGGGGATAAGCGGTTTATTTGGGGCAACGTCAAGATAGGCATCATGAATTTTGTGATACCCAACTTCTGGTTGATTTAAAGCATGCCAAGCATAAACCGCGGGTCTTAATGCATCCATTTCTTCGTGAGATAAATCACCACTGTCAAACCCCAAAATCTCATCAACCCATTCACGGCTACTGGCAATGGCACCTGTTGTAATACGATTAATATCTATAGGCGCATCCGAAGGCTTAAGGACATTGGCCAAAACAATTCTAAACCACGTATTTCCCGATTTTGGATAAGACGCCAACCAAAATATTCCATCAGACGAGGGCATGCAACAATCCTCGATGCGCTAAATCCTCTTCAATCACATCCACCAAAGCATCAAGCTTAAAACCAGCTTGAGGGCGATGCACATGCACCATATCAATGTGTCCAGCAACAAAACTCGTGCGTCCAAAATGTGCTTTTTCTTGCTGCATGGCTTTAACATAACCCATCCGATAGCTGTTGTTCTGCAGCGGTGTTAACTTTTTCATGCCCAAAATAGGCAAACACTTCACATCTTCTTGATGATGCGTGTGCAGCACATAAACCGTTTTTAACGGTAACGATTGCGCACAAAATTGCGCGCCCAATGGCACAGAAAATTTTTCAAGATTGGGCCGAATGCGACGAAAGCCATCATGGGCAATATTTAATTTGTTCAAAGCATCAAGCCAAAGCTTGATGTGCGGAAAGCTTGGTATTACATGACATTGGCTGTTCACCACACAAAGATCGTCCGCCAAAATCGGATACCCTCGTTTTAAAAAAGCGCCGGATAAAGTCGACTTACCAGCACCCGAATGCCCAACAAACGAGATACACCCATCACCCACTTGAATGGCATTGCCATGTAAGACCAAGGCCTGTCGTTGCATCAATAAAGCACCAAAACATGATCCCAACAAAAACACACGAATACTATCTTCATCAACGCCAGGCTCGGGATGAATGGTGATGGCATAGCCTTTTTCTATCAAAAAACGCGCCACACGAGGAACATTGAGCCAAAAAGAATCGGTATTGGCTTGATAAAACAATTTTTTCACCAAAGGCTTTTTTAGACCATGGGCATCAACATCGCCCCATTGCACCACAACATCTGAAGCACGAAGACAGTCATCTTCAATCAATAATTCTGGACATTCAATTTCGCTTCGAATCAACAGCTGAAACGCTCGATAAGCATACATAAAAAGAAAATACTCCTACTGACCACGCTTTTTCATCATGGCTTCAAAAAATTCAGGTTTATTTAGCCCAATGGAGGCAAAAATTTGTGGCACTCGATCCCAACTGTTTTCCTCATTAATGCTTTGTACAATCAAATCAAAGCCTTGTTCTTTATCGGGGTTAACCCCCCAACCATGGATGATTGCAAGGCCTCTTAAACGCTTGGCCTCAATGTGTTGTAACTGCTGGGCCGCCAATAAATAGGCATGCGCCTCTTGATAAAGCGCATCAACTTGCCTGGCATTTACATCACTGTCAAACACACCTTGTGTTTGCAGTGCTTCTTTGAATTTGGCCTCATCCAAAAGTAATTTTCCCAATTGATAATTTGATGCGGCATCATCCAACGTGCTGGCTGCACGAAGACACGCTAAAATCATGTCTTGCGCAAAGGGATGTTTTTTATGCCCCAAAAGCTTAGTGTACCAATGAATTAATTTTTGATACAACATCAATTCTTTTTTGATGCTTTCGGCCGAAGGTTGGGTGTGCAAACGACTTTTTTGCATGGATTGTATTTTTTTAATCAAACGATTGATTCTAAAGCGTGCAAACAAAATCATCTCGGCCCCTTAGTTTGGTGGGTTGCTTGAAATAAGCCAATGAAAAACTTCAGTACTCACGTACACCAACAACACAATCAACAAAAGCTTTAAAATGAGTTTAATGCCTTCGCCAGGGTTCTTTTTGGATTTGATGGCTGGGGTATCGGGGTTATCTGGTGATGCATCCTGTTGATACAGTTGGGATTCGATATGATAAGACGCAATATAAGCCACAATCCCACTCATCATCCCGGGTATGACAAAAAACATCAACACCCAAATCGACGCTGCACGCTCACTAAGCTCATAACTGGATTGTAAAAAATCCATGCTTTCGATGATGAAATTAGGGATTTGATAGCGCCAACCCAAAATCAAATAAGGAAAAATATAAGCGCTGAAGGTCATGAATGCCAAGCACGCCACCAAACCAACAATGCCTGCAATAAAATAACCATGGCTCACTGTGTAGCGATCCGGCTCCATCGAATCTTGACTCCATAAGTCATCATGAAGATAAGCATACTACACGTTGTGTGGATTTAATAGTTACTTACAACGACATTGCATTCAAACCACAAATTGCACGGGTATTTGTACAATATTTTCAGCCAACATTTGAATATCATCGGCTTGATTGACAACAATCCCAAGTGGCAATTGATGCTCTTTCAAAAACGCTTTAAATGTGACCAATTGTTTGGCCGTCACAGTTTGGCCAAATTTAATTTCTATCGGCAATAAACCAAAATGTCCTTCCAAAATAAAATCAATTTCCGCACCATTTTTGGTTCGATAAAAATATCCACGCCAATTGGTGATGGGCATTGCTTGCAGATGATTCATCATTTGCTCGATGACAAAAGACTCAAATAAATGTCCGACATGCGGGTGATTGAATAAATCATCCAGCGTTCGAATACGTAACAAATAATGCAATAAACCACTATCCCTAAAATGCCCTTTTGGCATTTTGACCACTTGTCGTAATGGATGCGCATCAAAACTTGGAATCGAGCGCCAAAGAAAGGTACCCTCTGCAATTTGTAAATAATCTCGAATGGTGGGCTCTGAGATTTCAATGCTTCTTGCCAAATCACTTTTGTTTAATATGGTTCCCGACAAACGACTCAATATACTTAAAAAACGCTGGTACGCCTGTTGATTAAGCCGTGGAAAAAGACTTGCAACATCACGAAACAAATACGTTTTTTGGTATTCTGCCATCCAATACTCTTGAAAAATGGTATCATTTTTTAAAACTGGTTCAGGATAGCCACCTTTAAGCCACGCCTGATGCACGTCTGATTTTGTAAGATGATGTGGGAGCGAGCAAAGCGTCTTAATGGCACAAGGCTCAATAAAATAATCATAAAACAAAGGCCTGGAGCGTCCATAATTTTCACTGGGCATCAACGTCCCAAGCTCCACCATGGCCACACGCCCGGCCAAACTATTGATGACATGTTTAAGCAAATCAGGGCTACTTGACCCAGTTAAAATAAATCGCCCTTTTTCTTCTCGATTTTTATCAATCACGCCACGAAGAATATCAAAAATCAAAGGATAGGACTGTGCTTCATCAATAATTAATGCTTGATTGTAATGATTTAAATAAAAAACGGGATCTTGTGTGGTCAATTGCGCTAAATCAGCAGGATTATCCAAATCAAGATAATGCCAATCTGGTCGAAGCATCTTGGCTAAAGTGGTTTTTCCACACTGACGAGCACCTAAAATCACCACCACTGGAAAATAAGTTAATAATTGATTGATCTTCGTCTGAATTTCTCGCAACATACCAGTAAATTCCAAAGTCTGTGTTTGATATTTACTGATATTATAGCTGTTTTTAACGGGATTATCGATATAATCAGCAGAATTAAACACCTCATCATCTTCATTTCTTGTCCTCTTGCCCCACATAAGTTATGCTAATCTGATGAAAACACACGTCTTGATGATTTCCGATGGCACTGGCATTACCGTAGAATCTTTGGGTAATAGCCTCTTAACACAATTTGAAAGCATCAATTTTGAACGAAGTACTCTCCCCTATATCGATACGGTAGAAAAAGCCGCAGCGGTGGTCAAACAAATCAACACTCTTGCTGCCACCACCCAAACCAAACCACTGGTCTTCATGACCCTGGTTAACCCTGATGTGGCCCAAGAACTTCAAAAAGCCAATGCCACCCTATTTGATTTATTCAACACTTTTTTAGGTCCATTGGAAATTGCACTCCACACCAAGGCATCCGACACCATCGGCAAAGCCCATGGCATGGTGGATGCAAAAGCTTATGATCATCGAATTGAAGCCATTAATTATGCCATGGCCTTTGATGATGGCATCAAAACACGTGGCTTTGAACGTGCTGATATTATTTTAATCGGCGTTTCTCGTTGCGGGAAAACACCCAGTTGTCTTTACATGGCGCTACAATTTGGCATTCTTGCCGCCAATTACCCCATTACTGAAGAAGACTTATCCCATTGCGCATTACCCGAATGCCTGCGC
>CAISSD010000125.1 GCA_903887975.1 uncultured Legionellaceae bacterium
ATGGTTTTTTGTTCCAGTTGTTGGGCGGAAAATGTTTCTGGCGGATTAAGGTTTTTGACCAAAAATTGCGATTCACTGGTTAAATAGGGATTGGAAAAATCAACCAACGTTTCTCGTGCCACGGTGATTGTGATGGCGCTTACTGCCATATCAACGTCATGGGTTGCAACGGCATTTAATAATTGAGCCGTACGCATGGGTTTGAACACGCAGGTTCGATGTAGGTTCTTGCAAAGATTGGTCATCATGGCGATATCAAAGCCGTGAACCTGTTTTTTGCTACTCTGCACCACAAAAGGGGGTAAAAAATTGGCAACGGCCACCGTGAGCGGTTTTTCTGTGGGGGATGGCTTAGACCAAAGGGTGGTTGAACAAACCAAAATCAATAGGGTTATCCATGCGTGTAATTTCATAAACGAAGAAGCTCCAGTGATTTTTATAAAAGTATAGCCTATTTACGTTTGCTTGATATAATCTTCTTCAAGATTTAAAGAGGATAGGGACGTATGAAGCAATCAGCATTACTCACCATTGAACAAAATGCGCATGAGATGGATCAATTATGTTTGGATGAAGTGGTTTTGGGTTTGGAGCTTGGCGCCATTATTTATTTTCCAAATTTAACCTTTGTATTAGAACCACAGGAGCAGGGCGTTTTTTCTGAAGGAATTTTGCATGGGAAAAGCAAAAACATCAGTTATGATCACATCAAAAAGCAAGTTTCAGGGGCCAACACGCGCGATGAACGCGATATTTTAATGATCATGATGCGTCGTTTTGCCATTCATGCCCATGATTTGGTATGTACCACCGTGCCTTCTTATCAAAATCATTTAAAATGGGGGCGAACCAGTTATCGACCTGCCGAAATTAAAGGACGAAAAACCTCAAAACGCAAAGATGACACGCGCTTACACGTGGACGCATTCACAGCCACACCCGTTCAAGGGTTACGAATTTTAAGGGTGTTTTGTAATATTAATCCCCATGGTGTGCCGCGTTCTTGGCATGTTGGAGAAGACTTTGCAACCGTATTGGCGCGTTTTAAGCCACAGTTACCTCGATATCGCCCATGGCAGGCCAGGATGTTGCATTGGGCAAACATAACCAAAAGTTTACGTAGCGAATATGATCATTATATGTTGCATTTGCATGATGGCATGAAACTGGATGATGGCTATCAAGCCTCTGTGGACAAACAACACATTGATTTTCCCGCACAAAGTACTTGGATGGTGTTTACGGATCACGTCTCACATGCCGCATTAAGTGGGCAATATTTATTGGAGCAGACGTTTTATTTGCCAGTATCGGCCATGCATGATCCCACTCAGTCGCCATTAGAACAATTAATCGGTGTTACTGCAATTTAAGTTACAAGGAGATTCGTTGTTTATTTTTTTCCAAAATTAATTTATAACCGCATGCATGTGAAATATTAATGAAATTGCTTAATTTTATATCTTCTTGTGTTCCGGATCTTATGTTTTGAATCACAGTTGCTGATAAATCTGTTTCTGTTGCTAATTTTCTTACCGATTTATGAGCATCATTCATCATGGCCAGGATCGTCTCAGAAAGAATAAATTCTTGATATTCTTTTTCAAATACTTCTTGAAACGCTTTATCGTTCATTTCACGTTCAAATGTAGATAAATGTGTTTTAGTCATAATAGTCACCTGTTTTAATCCGATTAACATACAAAGTTCTTTTTTTCAAAGCATTTTCTTTTTCTCGGACTGGTAATTTTTGTTGTTTCTTTCTAAAACCATTGGTCACAACGATTTTTTTTCCCTCATAAAAGAAGCATAAAAACCTGTCGGGTTGAGGTTTAAAAGCATAAATTTTGTCACCTTCAAACCTAAATTTTGTTTTATCTTGAATTTCTCCCACATCCCCCATGCGTTTAAATAACTTTAATAGTTGAATGCGTTCACGAGGATTGAGGTTATTATAATATTCCAATGCTTCACTGTAATGTGTTTCATCAAAATACCACTCTATCGTCAAAACATCTCCAATATAAGCAATAAATTCCATATTTCTATCCATAATTGTACCACTTTAATTGTACGGCGTCAAAAATTTACGATCGTTTTCATAAAAAAACCCGCACGAAGCGGGTTTTTTAAGGGAAGATGGGCTTGTTACATCATGCCGCCCATACCACCCATTCCACCCATGCCGCCCATATCGCCGCCTGCAGGTGCATCATCTTTCTTAGGAAGATCAGCAACCATACATTCGGTGGTCAACATCAAGCTTGCAACAGATGCTGCATTTTGTAACGCGGTACGTGTGACTTTGGTGGGGTCCAAAATACCCAAATCCACCATGTCGCCGTATTCGCCTGTGGCCGCATTAAAGCCATAGTTCCCTTTGTTTTCAGCAATTTTGTTGACAATCACCGATGCTTCATAGCCGGCGTTGCTCACAATTTGACGCAAAGGAGATTCAATGGCACGACGCAAAATGTCAATACCCATTTCTTGGTCGTGGTTGTCGCCTTTAATGCCATCCAACGCTTTTTGTGCGCGAATTAATGCAACACCACCACCAGCAACAATACCTTCTTCAACGGCTGCTCGTGTTGCGTGTAGTGCATCTTCAACGCGTGCTTTTTTCTCTTTCATCTCAACTTCAGTGGCAGCACCGACTTTAATCACCGCAACACCACCTGCCAATTTGGCCACGCGTTCTTGGAGTTTTTCACGATCGTAGTCTGATGAGGTTTCTTCCATTTGCGCACGAATTTGTGTGATCCGCTCTTGAATTTCAGAAGCCTTGCCTTCACCGTCAATGATGGTGGTGTTTTCTTTGGTCACAACAACACGTTTTGCAGAGCCCAAATCAGCCAAAGTTGTGGTTTCAAGGCTTTTGCCAATTTCTTCAGAAATGACTTGACCTTGAGTTAAGATGGCAATGTCTTGCAACATGGCTTTACGGCGATCACCAAAGCCAGGTGCTTTAATCGCACAGACTTTAACAATACCACGCATGGTGTTGACCACCAACGTTGCCAATGCTTCGCCTTCAACGTCTTCAGCAATGATGACCAAAGGACGTCCTGATTTAGCAACACCTTCAAGAACGGGCAACATGTCACGAATATTGGATATTTTTTTATCAACCAATAAAATGTACGGATGCTCAAGTTCTGCAGTCATGTTTTGTTGGTTGTTGATGAAGTAAGGAGAAATGTAGCCGCGATCAAATTGCATGCCTTCAACCACCAACAATTCATTTTCCAAGCCATTACCATCTTCAACCGTAATCACGCCTTCTTTACCAACTTTGGCCATCGCATCGGCAATGATTTGGCCAACAGCTTCGTCAGAGTTTGCAGAAATGGTGCCCACTTGTGCAATCGCCTTGCTGTCTTTGCATGGTTTTGACATGGCTTTGAGTTCTTTGGTGATGGTCAATACGGCTTTATCAATACCGCGTTTTAAATCCATGGGATTCATGCCCGCAGCAACTGCTTTGTGACCTTCTACCAAAATAGAGCGCGCCAAGACAGTGGCGGTGGTGGTGCCATCGCCAGCATTGTCGGAGGTTTTGGACGCCACTTCTTTAACCATTTGTGCGCCCATGTTTTTGAAGCGATCTTCAAATTCGATTTCTTTGGCTACAGACACGCCGTCTTTGGTGACGGTTGGTGCACCGTAAGATTTTTCCAACACCACATTGCGACCTCTTGGGCCCATGGTGACTTGTACTGCATTGGCCAGAGCATTAACACCTGCCAACATGAGTTGACGAGCATCGTCGCCAAAACGTAGTTCTTTTGCCATGATTTGTTCTCCTCATTCATCTACAATTATTTTTCAATGACCGCCATAATGTCGTCTTCACGCATGACAACGACTTCTTGACCATTTATTTTGACTTCAGTGCCAGAGTATTTGCCAAACAAAACCACATCACCCACCTTAACAGCCAAAGCACGGACATCACCGCTGTCCAATACTTTACCATTGCCGACGGCCATGACCTCACCGCGCATGGGTTTTTCAGCAGCACTGTCAGGGATGACAATACCACCTGCCGTGGTGCGCTCTTCTTCCAAACGACGTACAACAACTCTATCGTGCAAAGGACGAATGTTCATTTTCGTTTTCTCCTGGTTAAGTTTTAAGTTTGCGGTATAATTTGCGTTGTTTAACGCTATTGAATGGCATATGGGGGCTTTTATTGTGTTTTCAAGGGATCACATGAAAAAAAATGGGCGCATGATGATTCAAATCTTGGGCCTCATGTTTTTAATGACTTCTGGTTGGGCGACGAAAGTCCCAGTGGCGGCTGAAGTGTTCCATTTATCCGCACAAAAAACCGACAATGAAACCCTCACATTGAATTGGCATATTTTGCCGGGTTTTTATCTTTATCAAGCGCGTGTCGGTTTTGAAGCACAACCTGCGCATGCTTTTGATTGGGGGCCGATTCATTACCCCAATGGGTTTTTAAAGCGAAATAAGCATGGGGTTTTGGAATCGTTGTATCGTGATGATGTGACGATTTCGCTCCCATTGATTGCCTTAAAGCCTGGCGTGTCTCAATTGGTGGTCCATTATCAAGGGTGTTCAGATTCAGGTTTTTGTTATCCGCCGCAAAAACAAAGCTTTGAGGTGGTCTTTGATGCGGATTTGCATTTAACAGAAGTGCATCTTGCTTCTCCTGTTAACGTTGTCCAACAAACCGATCGTTTTTATCAAATTTTGGATTCCAGGCATTGGTTCATGATGGTGCTTGGATTTTTGGGATTTGGATTGATGTTGTCCTTGACGCCTTGCGTGTTGCCCATGGTTCCTGTTTTGTCGGGATTGATTGTGGGCCATGGTGCAAGCATCACAAAACGTCGTGCGTTTTTATTGTCGCTTTGTTATGTGCTCAGTATGTCCATGACTTATGCTTTGATTGGGGCATTGGTTGCGGTGATGGGTAAAAATTTACAAATCATCATGCAATCAAGTATTGCCATTTTGGGATTAAGCGTGATGTTTGTGGCATTGTCTTTGTCGATGTTTGGGGTGTATTCATTACAATGGCCTGTGCGCTGGCAGAGTATGTTGGCGCGCATTACGCGTAGTCAGGCGAGCGGGCATTATTTAAGCGCCATGGTGATGGGGTGTTTGTCGACATTGATTTTATCCCCCTGTGTGACCGCCCCCATGTTGGGGGTTTTGACCTACATTGCCGAGACGGGTTCGTTATGGCTTGGTGTGGTGGCACTTTTTTGTTTGGGTTTGGGCATGGGGTTGCCTTTGTTGTTGGTTGGTTTATCGGCAGGCTCTTTGCTGCCCAAAGCGGGGCTTTGGATGAGTTTGATTCAACGAGCGTTTGGGGTGGGGCTATTGGTGATGGCCATACAATTGTCTTCACGGGTGTTACCCAGTGAGGCAACCATGTTCTTTTGGGCCTTATTGGCACTTGGTTGTGGGGTGTTTTTAGGGGCATTTCGCGGTGGGCGAAGCCATCTTAAAAAACTCTCTCAAGCATTGGGTGTGGTGTTGGTGGTCGAGGGGGTGCTTTTACTGGTGGGGGCGGGTCTTGGGCATGACGATCCCCTGCATCCTCTTCAGTCTGGAAGGGTGGTGGCGAGCGCTTCATCCACGGCCGGGGTGCGAACGGTTGCAGCATTGGAAGACGCTTTATTGGCGGCACAAAAAGCACAAATACCGGTGATTTTGGATTTTTATGCCGATTGGTGTGCCTCGTGTCAAGAGATGAAGGCTTTGATTGCAACAGATGTAGACATTCAAAAAATGTTACAAAAAGTACGTTGGATTGAGGTGGATGTCACGGCGAATGATGCGGATGCACGGGATTTGATGCAGCGATACCACGTGGTGGCGCCGCCGTTGTTGGTGTTTTTGGATGCCAAAGGGGTGGAGAAGCCTGGGTTTAGATTGGGGGGGAGGGTGAGCATGAGGGAAGTGTTGATGCATCTACAGCAATAAATTTTATTTTTTGTGCTATAACTATATTATGTGATTTATTTAAGGACTATAGTTATGGCAGTCCCGGTTGATGATGAAAATAAAAGGGTTGTAGAAGGAATAAATAAAATTGAAGCTGATTTAAATTGGACTAAAAACACCCTTGAGGCCACTAAAAAATTTGTGTTGCAGCAAAATACCAGTAATGTTGTTGTTGCTAAAGAGGAACATATAAAATTTATCAAGGTGCTCGAAGATCAAAAAAATAATTTGGAGAAGGAGCTTGAAACCGTTGAAAGCAGAAAAATCATGGAGAATATTCAACCAATTGAATTAAAATCATCTTCAAAAAATATCCTAGATTTTAATCAAATGGCTCGAAATGCATATTCCGTTATGAATGACGTTATACAACGATTAATTAAT
>CAISSD010000126.1 GCA_903887975.1 uncultured Legionellaceae bacterium
ATCGCAACATAAGTCTCATGAATCGGCTCAAAATAAGGGCTAATTAAGGTTTTACTGGTGGTGATGATGGTTTGTAATTGTGGTGCTTGATGAAAGAGATTGTTGAGTTTTATCCAGGTTTCTCCAAAAAAAGCAGTTGAATTGATAAATATCAAGGTTGCATCGTCAAAAGAAGTTGTTAGAAAGTTACCTTGTTTAAATACAATAATATTTTTTTTGTTGTGATACAGCTCGTTATCGCATAACTTATTTTTTTGTTGTAACGCCTTATCGTACAGTGCTGGAAATAATTCAATCCCAATGCTTTTTTTGAGGGGAAAGACCATGGCAGCGGCAAGTACCGCGGTACCAACACCGCTGCCAAGATCATAAAAAATAGTATTTTTATCGGGTTTTACCAATGAAAGCAATGCAATAAATCCGAAAAAATCAATTTCTCCATAAGTGTAATCCCAAGCAGGGTGTAATGCTTTGGCTTCTTGCGAGCATTTAAATCCATCGTTATTGGCAAATAGTTGGTGATGGTTGAACGCATGAACATTCAAATTTAAAGCATTTTTCCAGAGTTTTATTTTTTTTCGACGACGTCGCTCAGCGACAAAGGATTGAAACGGCCAAAATGGCGTCATGCTCGGTGTTGTATGCGTATTCTTGGCATCGAGGCAAGGCGATTGCGACATGGGTATGCTTTGCCAAGACCAATCAGTGCCACTTGCGACACGCTCATTCGATCTTTATCACTTTGCTGGCTTTTGATGTCTTGATAGGTTTTTTGGATGAGCTCATTCATGGCTTGGGCTGTAATTTCAGTGTTTGGCGGTGGACAAAACAATGGTGCTCCCGTTCTTGAGGCGTGAGCGTTGGCCAATAAAAGCGTTTCTGCGATGCTCTCGCTGGTTAAATTAAGAATATTGCGCGCCGAACGTGCCCAAGCTTGCGATTCGGAGTCGGCTTTCATTTCCATTTGTGGAATATTGTTGGCGATGTTGATGAAATGATCAATAGTATCCGCATGTAAAGACCAGGCTGTAAGCAATAATGCATAAAATAATTTCATAAAAAACCTCGAGTAATATGTTAAATGCCATGAGGCGTGATCCAATGCATGTAAACCGCCACACATAAAAAAATAAATAAACTGATGGATAAAGCAATGCGCCAAGTTAGTGATTGAACCAAGCGCTTGCTGTTGTTCTTATCGCCGCGCACGAGAAACACCAAGCCGCTGCCCAAGGCAACCAGAATAATGAGCATAATCATAATAATGACGGTTTTCATCAGCATTTGGTATAATCCTTCATTGTTGTTGCTTGGAATGATAATATGAAGAGTTTAACTGGTTTTTTTAAACGTTTCACCCCCTCATGGCAAATAACCATCATTACATTGGTGATGGTTGGTTTGTTGCTTCGTTTGGGTTTTTGGCAGTTGGCGCGTGGTCGGCAAAAACTCGAGATGTTAAAAACGGCACAGCAGTGGTCGCATGTTGCGCCAAAACGTTGGCAACACGGTTTGATTGCGCCAAAGCAATATCAACCGGTTTGGGTTCAGGGAACTTATTTGGCGACGACTTTTTTTTTGGATAATCAATATGTCAATCATCAGTGGGGCTATGATGTTCTATCGCCTTTTTTGTTGGAAACAGGCGGGGTGGTTTTGATTGATAGGGGTTGGGTTTTAGGGGATCCATCGCGTCGAACACTTCCAAAAATTGATACGCCCAATGGACCTCATAAGGTGCAAGGCTTGGTTTATTATCCCTATAAAAATTTTTGGATTAATGCCGATTTAATGG
>CAISSD010000127.1 GCA_903887975.1 uncultured Legionellaceae bacterium
GCAATAAGCGAGGTCTCACCCACAATAACCATTCGCATCACGAGTACCCCATCAAACGCCTTGATAAACCAGAGCTAATGCCCGGATCACGATACTTTAAAAATTCATCCAACAAAGGATAACCCGCACGAAATAATTCAGGATTCATTTGCGCATTTTTAGCGCAATATAAACGTCCTGAAAAATTCAAAACCAACTCATCAAGTCGCGCCAAAAGCTGCTTGGTTTTTTCCCCCTGGTTGGGCAAATCCAACGCCAAGCTTACCCCAGCTTTTGGAAAACTCAACATCCCCAACGACGCTATAGCACCAAAAGTCTTTAAAACCGCCAAAAAAGAACCTGCACGATGTCGCTTGATTTCATCCAACAACGCGTTCAAACCCAACAAACCCTCTGTACCTGGCAACACACACTGATACTGATAAAACCCTTTTGAACCATATAAACGATTCCAATCTGCTATTTTATCCAGTGGATAAAAAAAAGGCTCATAATGGACCCGATGAACGCCCAACCCTCTGACGCCCCAATGAAAATACAATGAATTAAAAACACGCAACGAAGCTTGGTTCACCAAAGAAAACGGTGGTGTACACCGAACATTAAACTCACGTTGCACAGGCTTTTTATTCGCATATTCATTCACATGATTGGCACGCTTCAAAAGACCCCGAGTGTTTTTTGACAAACAATCCAACCATGCAACACTGTATTCCCAAGACTTTAAAGACGCATCAGTCCATTCAAAAAAAGCAGGCAAATCATTAAAAACCACCGATTCAACCTCAAGACAATCTCCAGCAACCGGACGCAGTTGCAATTCAACCGCAACAATCACGCCCGTTAAACCCAAGCCACCCAGCGTTGCGCTAAACCATTCAGGATTTAATGTTGGGCCACACTCAATCAAAGCCCCATCGGTGCGAAACAATTGAAGCCCAAGCACATGATGACCAAACGTGCCAACAACGTGATGATTTTTACCGTGAACATCGTTGGCAATGGCACCACCCACCGTAACCCTTTGTGTGCCTGGTGTGACGGGCAACATCCATCCACGTGGAATAAACAGTTGCTGAATGGTTTGGAGCAGCACGCCGGCTTCACAACGAAGACGTCCTGTGGCTGCATCAAAATCAATCAATTTATCAAGGTTCGACATACCCCACAATGTGCCACCTGCATTCAAACACACATCACCGTAACTACGCCCCATGCCAAAGGCAAGACCCAAACCTTGGGTTTTTGCTAAAGCCTCATGCGACGACCAATCCACCCAATGATGCAAATCATGGCTTAAGCGCCCCCAAGATGAAACCGGTTTCATGCCGATTCACTCAAGATCTCTTGCAAAAGCGCATCTTGCGCGGATGTTGCTTTAGGCAAAACCCAAAGTGAAGCATACAAAATCACCAAACTTAAGGGCAACACCATCAAGGCATCCAAAGGAAACGCCAATACCCCAATACCACCAAAAGACCCTAAATACGACAACAACAACATCGACAACATGTAGCCCACAAACCAATACAATCCATAAGATCGACCATAAGACTTGGCCAAGACTGCTCGTGCATCATAATGACACCCAAAATAAATCAACCATCCCAACAATAAAGCCACATTCAATTTCCATAAAATCTCAAATCCACACCAATAAAGCATGAGATTGGCAACATAAAAAGCCAGTACAGAAAAAAATCGACCGAATCGCAAATAAAAAGGTCTTGGTAAATCCGGGTTTGAAATCCGCAAGGCCAAAAGACAAATCGGGCCAATGCCATAAGACAAAATACTGCATGAAGACAAAAATGCCACCATTTTTTGCCAACCAGGAAAAGGTAAAAAAGACAAAACCCCAACAATAAAATTAGCAAACAGTGTCACATAGGGAATTTTATAGGCATTGAGTTTGGTAAACATCTGTGGCAAATGATGATTCAATGCCATGCCATAAACAATTCTTGAGGTTGCCGCGGTATACACCAACGTGGTACCAAAGGGCGAAATCACCGCATCCAAAAGCAGCAACGTCGCCACCCAGCCA
>CAISSD010000128.1 GCA_903887975.1 uncultured Legionellaceae bacterium
CATCAATGCATTTAAAAGCACCAAACTCCCTAAATTATTTGTATGGCCTTTTGTAAAATAGTGGTGCATTGATGCTGCATCATACTCATGAAATGGCATCAGATCATGGGTTGAAAATTCCCGATTATTATCGCATTTGTTCTTTTCAGGATCCCAAACATATTGCGGCATCATATTATCCCTTGCGTGCTCATTTTTTGGCACCCAATGGAACATTAACACACTGCCTATAAACGCTAATTTGTTTTTGAATACACCATCAATCGATCGGGATTTTTTGGGCGGGGATCCCACTTGCCAAGACCGCAAAGCCTCGAACGTTTGGGTACTAGAACTAGGTACTCGATCTTCCATGTGTTTTTTCATCATTTCAATACAACCTGTACAGATACAGCCACATCAAAACATCATGTTCTTTAAAAGAAAATGATCCTGGAGTATAATACTCTCTTCTTCTTTGGAATAAAAGCATCATGGTATTTGTTGCATGTGGTATTAATCATAAAACTGCCCCCATTAATGTGCGTGAGAAAATCGCCATTTCAGATGCAGAGCAACGCACCATTTTGCAACGCCTGTTAAACCTTCCTGAAGTTCAAGAGGCAACCATCCTATCCACATGCAATCGTACTGAAATTTATTGTGAAACTCAACAACCCGACATCATTATTCCATGGCTTGCCAAAACCCATCAATTACCAGAGCAAGCGCTAGAAGCCATCAGTTATACCCATCATGGCCACGAAGGCATCAAACACACGCTTCGAGTCGCCAGTGGTCTTGATTCCATGATGTTGGGTGAACCACAAATTTTAGGACAAATGAAACAAGCGTACCACCAGGCATGCACTCATGGGGCAGTCAAAGAGCATCTTCGTAACATTTTTGAATACATTTTTCAAGCCAGCAAACGCATTCGTCTACACAGCGGTATTGGTAAAAATCCCGTATCCATTGCGTTTGCAGCCGTACAACTGATTCAAAACTATTTTCCAAAAAACAAAGCCTTACGTGTTTTTTTAATTGGTTCTGGAGAAACCGCGACTTTGGTGGCTAAATATTTACACCAACAAAACATCACCGAATTCAAAGTTGCCAGTCGCATCAAAGAAAACGCACATACTTTAGCCGCACAATTTAATGGCCAAGCGCTAAGCATTGCCGAAATTCCCATGCACCTGGCCACAGCTGATGTGATCATTTCCGCCACGTCATGCCCATTGCCGTTCATCACTGAAACTTTGGTCAAAACCGCACTGATTGATCGTCAAAATGCACCGATGTTTTTTCTTGATTTGGCGGTGCCAAGAGACATAGAAGCATCGGTTGGTACACTTCAACACGTACAATTATACAATATTGATGATCTCAACACATTAATTGATCATGGCATGAATGAACGCCGAACCGCGGCAGAAGAGGCCGAACAATTAATTGACATGGAACTGGAACAATTCATTCGCAATCATCGGGCTTATCGTGCTCGCGATCTGATTTGTCATTATCGTGAAGCCATGCAACAACAAACCCAACACGAATTAAATCGCGCCTTACACAAAATCAAACAAGGTCAATGCCTGGAGTTGGTCATGGCCGAATTTGGTCAACGACTTTTAAATAAACTGACCCACCAAACCTCAAAAGGACTCCATCAAGCAGCACTCGACAACCGAATCGATGTTCTTGATGTAGCACGCTATTTTTTCAAAAATAATATTGAAGCCGTGCATGAAAAAATCACTTGAATTAAAACTACAACACTTGCATGAACGCTTTCAAGAAATCAGTCAATTATTGGCCGATCCAAGTGTCATTGGTAATCAACAACAGTTCAAAGAATTGTCCAAAGAATACGCCCAGCTGGAGCCTTTGGCCACGTGCTTTGAGACTTTTTTGCTGAAACAAGATGAAATTGCGTCATTAGAAACATTGATGATGGGTGATGATGCTTGCATGGTCGAACTTGCTAAAGAAGACATGCCAAACGCATTGACTGAGTTAGCACAATTGGATGAGCAATTACAATGGCTTTTAATTCCCAAAGATCCTGATGATGCGCGCAATATTTATCTGGAAATCCGTGCAGGGACTGGAGGAGATGAAGCAGCCATTTTTGCAGGCGATCTGTTTCGCATGTACGCC
>CAISSD010000129.1 GCA_903887975.1 uncultured Legionellaceae bacterium
AGCAAGTTTTTGGATGCTCACACCAAAAGGCGAGCGTGAGGAATGAAATCCAGCTTTTTTCATGGCTTCTTGTAATCGATGCGCAAAAAGTTGCGTGAAATCAGATTTTTCCATAAATGGGTATGATGAATCATGTGGCGTAAGTTAGACAAAGACTATCAGAATTTAATGGCATCTTCAAAGATATACTTTATGTTTCTATTGGAAATATTTTGTTGACATTGCGGTGCATCTATTTATAATTGATGTTGAAAGGTCATGTGGAATATTCATAGCATCCAACCCCGTGTACCTTCTAAGGCTGGAATCGCTTCAGTTCCGGCCTTTCTATTTGCCCAACACTATTGTATAGTTTTAGCCTTTGTTTGGTTGTTACGCTGACAGTGAGTGGGTAACGTGAAGAAAAAAATAATCATGGGCAACTGGAAAATGAATGGCGACCCAACCATGGTCGATGCATTATTGCAAGCAATTTTAATGCACTACAATGTCGTTAATGATGCGATTTGTGTGGTGTTTCCACCTGCTGTTTTTTTAAATCAGGCGCAGGAAATTGTACGAAATTCGGGTATTTTTTTGGGTGCACAAAATGTGTATCCTCAAGATGGCGGTGCTTACACAGGGGAGATTTCTGCCCCGATGCTGAAGACTTTGGGGTGTCGCTATGTTTTGGTGGGGCATTCAGAGCGTCGGCATTGGTTTCATGAAGATGAAAAATTTGTTGCAGAAAAATTCCACCATGTAAAATATCATGGTATGATACCGGTGCTTTGTGTTGGTGAAACATTGGCACAACGTCAACGGGGTGAAACCGAGGCGGTTTTAAGCCAGCAGTTGGAAGCGGTTTTCAAGGAGCATCCTGATGCTTTTAAGTCATCGGTTGTGGCTTATGAGCCAGTTTGGGCTATTGGAACCGGAAAAACAGCGTTGCCTGAAGAGGCACAAGCAGTGCATGCGTACATAAGAAGTTTTGTGGCATCGGTCGATGAGCAAGCGGCCCAAGATCTTCCCATTATTTATGGTGGAAGTGTTCAAGCTGGTAATGCTCGTTCGTTATTGATGATGCCGGATGTGGATGGTGGTTTGCTGGGCGGTGCATCGTTGCAGGCTCAATCGTTTTTGGAAGTTTTAAAATGTATCAATTAATATTGTTGGTTCACGTTGTGGTTGCTCTGATTGTTATTGGTCTGGTGCTGATTCAGCATGGAAAAGGTGCCGACATTGGTGCGACTTTTGGATCAGGTGCGTCAAATACAGTTTTTGGTAGCCAAGGAACGGGAAGTTTTTTATTTAAGTTGACGGGTGGGTTGGTGTTGGTGTTTTTTACGACAAGTTTGTTGCTTTCTGCCATGGTGGGACATCAAGTCGGCGTAAAATCATTGACGTCCATGGCAGAGCAACATGAAGCCTCAAAGCTGCCTATTCCCATTCCTCTGAATAAGAAAAAAGATCAGTAGTTTATAAAGTTTTGCCGAAGTGGTGGAATTGGTAGACACGCCGTCTTGAGGGGGCGGTGGCGAAAGCTGTGCCGGTTCGAGTCCGGCCTTCGGTACCATTATAATTAAAGAGTGATGATTGATGATGCTAGTGGACTATTTACCCATTCTTGTTTTTATTCTTGTGGGCCTTGGTTTAGGGGTAGCCATGATGGGTGTTGGGACGTTGATGTCTCGGGGATCGCATCGTCCTGATTCAGCAAAAAATGCACCTTATGAATGTGGTTTTCCGGCATTTGAAAGCGCACGCATCACGTTTGATGTTCGATTTTACTTGGTGGCTATTTTATTTATTATTTTTGATTTGGAAACCGCCTTTTTCATCCCTTGGGCATTGGTTTTGCATCAAATTGGCTGGTTTGGATTTGGTGCCATGATGGTGTTTTTGGGGCTTTTGGTGGTTGGTTTTATTTATGAGTGGAAACGCGGTGCGTTGGACTGGGAATAATATTAAATTTTGAGGTTGGTTATGTCGGTTACTGAGATGCAAACAAATGGTTTTGTAACCACCACAGTTGAAAAGCTTGTGGGTTGGGCACAAAGCGGCTCGATGTGGCCAGTGACTTTTGGGTTGGCATGCTGTGCTGTAGAAATGATGCACGCAGGGGCTTCACGTTATGATTTGGATCGATTTGGCATTATTTTTCGACCAAGTCCACGTCAATCCGATGTGATGATCGTTGCAGGAACATTGTGCAACAAAATGGCGCCAGCGCTTCGTAAAGTTTATGATCAAATGGCTGAGCCACGTTGGGTGATATCAATGGGTTCGTGTGCCAATGGTGGTGGGTATTACCACTATTCTTATTCGGTGGTTCGAGGGTGCGATAGAATCGTTCCTGTGGATGTTTATGTTCCTGGCTGTCCACCAACTGCGGAAGCTTTGGTCTATGGCATTATTCAACTACAAAATAAAATCAGACGAAAGCCAATTCTAGAAGGCTAAAACGACGAATGATGGGTGATGGTTTATGGCAAAAATAGATCGATTGGTACGTTTGTTGGAAAAAGGGTTGGGGCACACTTCGGTTCAGTCCTCAGTGGCTTGTGGTGAATTGACTTTAACCTGTTCCGTTGACGAACTGTTGTCATTACTTGGCCAATTGCGTGATAGAGCCTCGTTGCTGTTTGATCAACTAATGGATGTCTGTGCGGTTGATTATCTGCACTATGGTCAATACGATTGGGAAACAGAGTCGACCACCGTTCATGGTTTTTCTCGAGGGGTTGAAGCTCAAGTGCCAGCATATGCATTGAGCCATCCACGATTTGCTGTGGTTTATCATTTGTTGTCTACGGTCAAAAATCATCGCGTTCGGGTCAAAGTTTATCTTGATGAACCTCACTTGGTGGTGCCATCGGTGCATCATTTATGGAAATCGGCATCGTGGTTTGAACGAGAAGCCTATGATTTATATGGTATTTTATTTGAAGGGCATCCCGATTTGAGGCGTATTTTGACGGATTATGGTTTTATAGGCCATCCTTTTCGTAAAGATTTTCCCATCAGCGGGCATGTTGAAATGCGCTATGACGCAGCGTTGAAAAAAGTGATTTATGAACCGGTGGATATTGTGCCTAGAACCTTGGTGCCTAAAGTAATCCGCCAAGACAATCGTTACATCGATGAAGGGGTTTTGTCATGATTGAATTACAACAATACACCCTTAATTTTGGACCTCAGCATCCAGCAGCACATGGTGTGCTTCGTTTGGTTTTAGAGATGGAAGGTGAAACCATTGTGCGCGCTGATCCACACATTGGTTTGTTGCATCGTGCCACCGAAAAATTAGCCGAAACCAAGCCTTATCTACAAAGTATTGGTTATATGGATCGCCTGGATTATGTCTCTATGATGTGCAATGAACATGCTTATGTTCGGGCCATTGAAAAAGCCTTAAACATTGAGGCGCCTATTCGTGCGCAATACATCCGAACGATGTTTGATGAGTTGACCAGAATTTTGAATCATCTTTTATGGCTTGGTGCCTGCGCCTTGGATACAGGTGCCATGAGTGTGTTTTTGTATTGCTTTCGTGAACGAGAAGATTTGTTTGATTGCTACGAAGCAGTTTCTGGTGCACGCATGCATGCAACGTATTATCGTCCTGGTGGTGTGGCTAGAGATTTACCCGAAACAATGCCGCAATATAAGCCATCTCGATGGCACGATGAGCGCGATACCGATAAAAGAAATGAAGACCGACAAGGCAGTTTATTGGATTTTATTGAAGCGTTTACCAAGCGTTTTCCAAAATGTGTTGATGAGTATGAGACATTACTCACCGACAATCGCATCTGGAAACAACGCACCGTAGACATTGGCGTGGTTTCGCCAGAAATGGCATTGCAATGGGGTTTTTCAGGTCCCATGCTAAGAGCCTCTGGTGTGGCTTGGGATTTGCGCAAAAAACAAACTTATGCAGCCTATGATCGGGTTGAATTTGATATCCCTGTGGGTAAAACCGGAGATTGTTACGATCGGTATTTGGTGCGCATTGAAGAAATGCGACAGTCTAATGCCATCGTTCGACAGTGTGTCGATTGGCTTCGTGCGAATCCAGGTCCGATTAAATTAGAGGGCCATAAAGTGAGCTTTCCGACTCGGGTTGCCATGAAAGAAAACATGGAATCCATGATTCAGCACTTTAAATTGTCCACAGAAGGTTTTTGCGTGCCGCCTTCAGAGGTTTATGCAGCCGTTGAAGCGCCTAAAGGTGAATTTGGTATTTACATGGTGTCGGATGGCGCCAATAAACCCTACCGTCTAAAAATTAGAGCGCCTGGTTTTTCGCATTTATCAAGCTTTGATGAAATGG
>CAISSD010000130.1 GCA_903887975.1 uncultured Legionellaceae bacterium
GCGCTTTGTGTATAGCTATTTTTAGCCTGTTCAAAATTTTTGTAATTGTCATCGCTTGGGTTGACCAAGTATTTATGCATGGTTTCAATCAAACTCATATCGATGCTTTTGTTTTCGCCATTAAGTTGATATTCATGGATTATGTTTTCTTTACGGCGTAGTTCGGTGATTTTTTGTGTGAAATTAAGTTTTTCTAATCTTACTATAAGTGGAACCAGATTTTCTAAAGTGTTTTTCAATGTTGAGATTGTTTCCCTGTTGTTCTCAGTTAGAGGCATGAACTTTAAAATATCGATCAATTCTTTTTCTATATCCCCATGATTTCCTGAGCGTATGGTTAAATAATGGCTTAGTAGATTATTTATGCCCTCGTATTTTTTATTTATAATATAATCAATTAGTTGGTAAAAAAGTTTTAAATCCAAAAAACCATCGCTATATTGATTTTTTTTGTAATAATCTTCTATTGTAATTGATAGATCCAGTAATTCATTTTTTACTGAATGATTGATGTCTGATCGTAAATTATTCAAAGATTGTTTCATGTCTTCCACCGTTACTTTTTGTGGAATGTTAAAAAAAGTTCGAACCATGTTTAGAAAAACATGAAATGATTGAATAAAAGGTTTTGGTGGGTTTTGATATTCTGTGTGTATGGCTGTTTCTAATGCATTTAATTCCTCGGCAGTAAGATTGTTATTCAAAATGCTGTTTAAAACGATGCCTAGTTCTTTGAGATAAGGTTCGGCTTTTAAAGCACTTAATTTTTTTAGAAAATCAACAAGAGCCTCTTTAATATCATTATCCAATGATTCGCTGTTTTCATCTGCGTCAATTAAATTTTCATCATGATTTTTAAAATAAGCAAGATTTATTTTTTCTATGAATGTATTAATATAGTCATTAGTGCTTATTGTTTTAGAATTATATTTGTGAGCCATCATCAATTACATATTCATCATACATAACTATGATTATAGAATACAAATGCAAATTGCGCTTATTAAAACCATAAAAATCATATTTTTTAGTTTTGTTTTTATGCTATGCTGATGTAATCACTCAAAAGAATAATGACGTCTGTGACTGAATTGAAAAAACTTTTGGAATGGCGTTGGTTTTATGGTGTTGTTTCACTTATTTTGTCGTTGGTTTTGTTGTTTCAAATGGTTTATTTGGTCAAAGATGCATTGAGCACGCATCAAGCCGGGAGGGCCATTATTCCATCGCCTAAAAAAATAGTGCTCAAAAATCAAAGACCCGATTTTGCTTTGTCGGTGGGATTGTTTGGGCGTTATGTGCCCGTGAGCGCTTCTGGCGCGAGTATTAAACCATCAACGTTGAATTTAAAAATTGTTGGTGTCTTGTATGCGGAGGATGAGCACGATTCGGTGGTGATGATTGCTGGGCAAGAAGCGTTGTATCGATTGGGTGATAAAGTTCCGGGCGGGGCGATTATCAAACACATTACCCCAGATGGTGTGGTTTTTGAACGAGATGGTACATTGGAGCGTTTGAATTTGCCTAAAGATGAGCTTAGGACTAAGGGGTCGGTGTAATGCGTTTAAGAACAATCATGGGATGGTGTTTGATGATTGGAATGTTATCGGGTTGTGTGAGTCAATACAACTTGAGTGAGGGCATTCAAAGTTTTCAAGTCCAAGACTATCGCCGTGCGTTCATTCGTTTAAAACCAGAGGCAGAAAAAGGTCAACCCGATGCGCAATATGCCATTGGTTATATGTATTATTATGGACAAGGTGTGGTTGAAGATCGCAAAAAAGCGTGGTATTGGATTAATATGGCGGCCAGATCTGGTCAAAAAGATGCCATTACAGCGGTTGGTATTTTGCATCAATAATTGAGATAGGACATCATGAAATTTTATTTAAAATTAATATTGATTTTGTTTCCATGCGTGGTCTTTGCTGCAACACATTTTGAAGACAATGCACCACCTTCATTGGCCGATAGGCTACATGGTTCGCATCACAAAGATCCCATCGATGGCGGGTGGCTGCCTGATATTACGGGTTTACCAGAAAACTTTGATGAATTGACTCGTTATGTGGATAAAATCATGGCCGAGGATAAAGATCCAAAATGCGTTGCCATTGATTCGCGACTTAGAAAAATGATGTTTCTTCATTTTCTTGTATACCAACACATGCTGAATCGACAACACATTTATTTTGATCCCAGCATTGCCAAAGAATGGGCCCATGTTTTTGCGATGCTTCTTAAAGAAAGTAGTGGTGATTCTACCAACATTACCGACATGTATGGCCATTCGATATCAACCTATCAGCCACAAACCAATTTAGGGCAATGGAATAAGATATTAACTTTGAGTGAGCAAACACGAGTTCAATTGAATTATCAAACCAATTTTGGTTTAACACAGTCTTCGGCCGATAGACTATTTGCAGCGTTTAACCTGGCCAAGAACACGCAATATAATACCGAATTTCTGGAAGGGCAAGAGGGTGCAGCAACACCCAGGAAAATAAAGCTCAACACGGCCATTGCAATTAGACGGCTGATTTGGTTTTATCAAGATTTTGCACAGGGACGCATTAGTGAGTCTGATAAGCGTATTCATGAAGAAGATATCGATAAGCCCGAATTTTCTGAGCGCTACAAAATGGGCTTGGAGCGAGCTTTGATGTATTGTGGCACGCGCTTTATGTTTCGCGAAGGTTATCTTGGTGATGCAGAAATTGACAGACTTAAAAAAGCGGTGGCATCCATTGCTTATTGCAAATTGGGAAATTCACAAAAAGGTTATGGCTTACAAGAAATGGATGAAAAATGTTTTGCCGAGTGGGTTACTTTATGCCCGGCTTTGAATATTGATATTGCCACACTAACGCCACCGAGTTATTTTGCAACGTGGGCCGAGGCTCCTGTGTGTGGCACTACCTTTAAGCATTTGATTCATAAAAAACCACAGGCGACCATGCCAGAGCAAATGCCGTCTCAAGAGCAATTTCAGGGACCTTTTGAGCATTGGATCATCAAGCCTCTAATGAAATTGTTGCAAAGTCCAACATAGAAGTGGTGTTTTAAATTGGCGTCCCAGGCAAGATTCGAACTTGCGACCTGCCTCTTACAGCAACAAATTGATTGATGCAATTTCAACGTATTATATAGGTATTGCGGATCTTTCACAGAGCACTATTGCTGATAAAATTCCTGAATGTAGAACCGTTTGTCCATTATGAATGACATGCTCAAAAAACATTTGTTCAGGACGGATCCAATGAAGTATCCTTATAATAAAAACCATCCAATGAAGTGGGAACTACATAATACTAAGGAATGTCAAATTGAA
>CAISSD010000131.1 GCA_903887975.1 uncultured Legionellaceae bacterium
GCTGTTTTTTGATGGGGATCAACGTGACTGTATTTGAATTTTTCACCAAGCATGCGTGGAATTTTATTAAAAATAAGACGCATTCTTTCTTGCTCTGGCGGTGTTGCATATTTTGAAAAATCATCTTGATAACCCATGATGAGGGATTTTTTTATGCGCTCTACATCCAAAAAACTACCTGTTTTAACATATTCTGCAACTGCTTCAGGCAATCCACCAACAATAAAATAACGTGTTATTTCATTTAATAAAGTATGGTGTATGCTGATGGGTATTTCCTGAGATAACTGATATTGATTTAAAAAATCTACCAAATGCGATTGATTAACGGCGATTAGAAAAGCTTCAAAACTCATGGGCATTAAATACAGATATTCTATTCTGCCGACAGGCATTGAAAATTGTATGTTTTTAAGGGCTAAATCAAGCAACGATCCGGTTGCTATAATTGCTAATTCAGGCATTTTTTCGTAAAAATAGCGAAGTGTGGCTAGAATTTGTGGTGTTTTTTGGAGTTCATCCAGAAATAAAATTACCGAATTGGGTTCAATATTTTGTCCCATTTGGACGCTGAGTAAAGATAATATTGTTTTGGGGTCTTGGCTTTTGAATAAATCAGACCAATCGGGATTATTTTCAAAATCAATTTCAATCAATTGTTTTGATTCTTGTTCTGCCAATAATCGGACCAAAGTCGACTTGCCGACTTGTCTGGCGCCACGGATAAGCAGTGGTTTTCGGTTGGATCGATGAAGCCAATTGGCAAGATATTCCAATTCAAATCGATAGAGCATTGTCATGTAATCCATTTTTAGGTAAAATACAAGGTTATTTTATACCTTTTATAGGTAAAATACAACCATCTTTTATTTTTATTGTTTTATCTTGTTCTTGTCCTCGATTCATTTGATACAGCACAAAATTTATGGTATAAACACATCGCAAATTATTGCAAATCAACAATAACGATCACACATTGCTCGTCACATCCAGTTGGGTCCTCATTTAGGGGTTCTGGATGGGAGCGGTGGAGGCGCAACCCTTTGGAGAGTATTTATGAGTATTAGTATGCGAGAACTTCTGGAAGCCGGGGCTCATTTTGGGCATAGAACCCGTTTTTGGAATCCTAAAATGGCCGAATATATATTTGGTTCTAGAAACAAAATTCACATTGTGAATCTTGAAAAAACCATGCCTTTGTTGCATGACGCAGTGAATTATGTTGGTGGTTTGGCGGCCAATCATGCAAAAATCTTGTTTGTGGGCACAAAGCGTGCAGCGCAAGAAAGCATTCGTGAGCACGCCAAGCGTTGTGGCATGCCTTATGTTGATCACCGTTGGTTGGGTGGTATGTTGACCAATTTCAAAACGGTTCGCCAATCTATTTTTCGATTGAAAGAATTAAGAAAAATGCAAGAAGACGGTGCATTTGAGCACATGATCAAAAAAGAAGCCTTGATGTTGACCCGTGAGCTTGAAAAACTAGAACGAAGTTTGGGCGGTATTGCAGAGATGCAAGGACTTCCTGATGCATTGTTTGTGGTTGATGTGGGCTTTGAGCATATTGCGGTTGAAGAAGCACGCCGGCTGAAAATCCCTGTGATTGGTGTGGTCGATACCAACCATGATCCTGATCCTGTTGATTATATTATTCCTGGTAATGATGATTCCATGCGCGCAATTGACATTTATGTGCGTTGTATTGCTGATGCCATCCTGGATGCCAAGCAAACCAACACCACGGGTAAAAATAATTTGGCTGATGGTTTTGTTGAGGTGGCTTCAGAGGACGCGGTACCTGTTGCTAAAGAAAAAAAAGTTGTGGTTAAAGAGAAAAAAACAACCACCACCAAAGAAGCTAAAGAATAGTTTTTTGATGAATGTTTGCTTGGGTCAAGATATTTTGACCCAAGATGCTTGAATGAATTGTAGGAGAAGAGTCATGTCTGTTAGTGCATCAGAAGTCATGCAATTAAGAGCCCGTACTGGTGCTGGTATGATGGAGTGTAAAAAATTTTTAGTGGCTGCCGGTGGTGATATGGAACAAGCCATTTTGGAAATGAGAAAGTCAGGTCAAGCCAAAGCAGATAAGAAAGCCGATAGGGTTGCTGCTGAAGGCGCTATTGTGGTTGCATCATCTAAAGATGGCAAAAAAGCCGTGATGGTTGAAATCAACAGCGAAACCGATTTTGTGGCTCGCGATGAAAATTTCACGAAATTTGCCGAACGTGTTGCAGAAACTGCGTTGGAAACCGGTGTGACCGATGTTGATGTATTGAGTCAGCAAGTCATGGTGGGTTTAAACGATACCATCGAAGAACAGCGTCAGCAATTGGTGTCAAAAATTGGTGAAAACATTAAATTGCGTCGTATTGAAGTGTTGCATAGTGATGGTGTTGTGGGTTGTTATTTGCATGGTGCGCGCATTGGTGTTTTGTTGGCATTGAGTGGAACTGAAGAAGCGTTGGCGAAAGATTTGGCCATGCATGTTGCTGCAAGTAAACCTTTGGTGGTCACGCGTGAACAAGTCGCTCAAAAAGACATTGATAATGAACGAGAAGTTTTTCTAGCGCAAGCCAAAGAAAGTGGTAAGCCTCAAGAGATCATTGAAAAAATGATTGATGGTCGAATTGCCAAATTTGTCGATGAAGTGAGTTTGGTGGGGCAGGCTTTTGTTAAAGATCCCAACAAAAAAGTTGCGCAATTGTTAAAAGAAAAAAATGCTGTGGTTCATGCCTTTGTTCGTTTTGAAGTGGGTGAGGGTATCGAGAAAAAACAAGACAATTTTGTTGAAGAAGTGATGGCGCAGGTACAAGGGTCATGACGCTCGCGGGATCAATCAAGTATAAGCGGATTTTACTGAAATACAGTGGAGAGGCCTTAACAGGGAATGCTTCATTTGGTATTGATCCTGCAATTTTGGACAAGATGGTCCTTGAAGTTTCCGAACTCATCCAAATGGGGGTGGAAGTTGGTATTGTCATTGGTGGTGGCAACTTGTTTCGCGGTAAAGAGCTCTCTGAAGCGGGCTTAGGCCGCGTGACGGGCGATTACATGGGCATGTTGGCAACGGTGATGAATGCTTTGGCATTGCGAGATGCCTTGGAGCGTCTTGAAATGCC
>CAISSD010000132.1 GCA_903887975.1 uncultured Legionellaceae bacterium
CACAAAAAACCGCACCATCGGCTTTCATCCCCATCCATCTTCAGCGCAGCCACAACATGCCCCGAGCATTACCCCAAAAAGAACTTGAATTGGCCCAAAAAACCCTCTTACGATTAAAAAATGGCAGCAGTCGGCTGATTTGTAGCCATCCAAAGCTTATGGGCGATATTGCACAATTGCCAAGTCCATTACTACAAGACACCATAATGTATACACCCATCATCATCACACCAACCCCATGGAGCTCATTGGTTCGTCAAGAGCCTCTTGAGCCTTACATTCCACAACAAAATCATGAAACCATTACCGGTGGAACCTCCATTTTAAGCCATCAAGCCCAATGTCCCTTCAAAGCTTTTGCCGCCCATCGTTTAAAGGCACCAAAAAACCCAACACAAAGCCTTGGACTAAATGCCCTTCAACGAGGGCAACTTGTCCATCGCATTTTAGAGCAACTCTGGCGTGAATTAAAAAATCAAAAAAATCTACTTGATCTTGATGCTTTGGCGCTGGAGGTGCTTCTTAACCAAACCATTCGAGCCGTCATTCAAGAATTCGCTGAAAAACATCCCTCTTCTTTCCCATCCCTTACCCAAACCATTGAACATCTTCGACAAAAAAAAATGATTCAAGCAAGCCTTGATTTTGAAAAACAACGTGCGCCTTTTAGCATCGCAGCTTTAGAAACATCACACCAATTGTCTTTGGCAGGCATGACGTTCAACATCCGCATCGACAGGCTGGATGAATTGGCCGATAAAAGCAAATGGATCATCGACTACAAAAGCAAACTACCCGCAGAAAAACCATGGTATGAAGACCGCCCTGAACATCCGCAACTTCTTATTTATGCTCTTTTGGATGAGCACATCAATACGTTATTATTCATGGCCTTTAAAGATGGCAGTATTCAACATCGAGGAATCAGCGAACAACCATTAAACTTCAAAGGGATGGATCAAGAAACCCAATGGCCACATCTAAAAAATCAATGGGAGCAACAACTCACGTTATTGGCCTTGGAATTTAAACAGGGTTATTGCATACCTCAACCGCTAAAAAAAACCACCTGTAACCACTGTGATTTCCCCTCTTTATGTCGGATAACTACACCCGATAAGCAACTCGCGCCATCACCGAATAAAGAAATGGCACATAATCTTCAACCGGATTAAGTTCGGACTCGCCATAACCTGCCGTATAATTACCCACCAACTCAATCATCCAATGGGGCGTGACATTATAATTAAGACCCAAACCAAACGTTGGTGAGACATTCCAGTGGTTAAACAGCAAGTCCGTGCGATGCACCTCAGCAATCCCAAAACTAGAATAGGCCCGAACCAAAGTCTGCGGCACAAACAACATGAATTTGGCCATCAATGACACGGTTTCGGTTTGGGTATCAAAAGACACCAATCCGTCATGATCAAAAGAAAACAAACTCTCTTCAACAAAGGTCACTTTTGCATTGGCGTATCGAGTATAATTGGCCTCTAAGGCAAACAATGGACCAAATTCATATCCCGTCCAAACACCCCACACACCACCACCTTCTGTGACCTGCTCGGGTGTGGACATGCTTATGGCCACATTTTGCTTGCCCGGAGCAGGCACCAATCCCTGCCAGGTGGTCGAACCATAACCACCCGCGCCACCAATATAAAATGGTGTTGCACCACAAGTAAGAGGTATTAAAAACAACAATTGCCACAACAACCCATAAAAAAATCTAGCCACAAGCTTGTCCTGTTCCACTGCATAATTGTTGTTGTGAATTCAAGCCACCCGAACGATAACAGCTCCAATCATCAATGCATTCTTGAACACTGGTATCACTTTGATAAGCACAAGCCCTTTGAACCGAGCCAAACACACTGATCATGCGTGAATAAATCAACTGCATGTTGGTACACATGCTGGCAGGAAGTCCTGATGCTTGACAATGGCACTGTGCAGCTGTTTTAAACGACGCACAAAAACCAGGAGCGCTGTTGGGCTGTGCGTAAGGACAAGCAGAACCCCACGAGCAAAATGCCATCACCGACAACATCAATCCAAAAAAACCACTTTGAAAACGCATATTCATCATCCTTTTATTCAATTGATCCCCTCTGATTTTTACATCTAATCCATCACGTAGCAAGAGAATTTATAGAACCATTCAAAGATTTAAAAGCCCCCAAACAAGCGGTGCAACCACTTTGGAAGATACCAGTTCCAACTTTTAATCAATGCCATGGTTGAGGGAACCAACAAAGTACGAATTAAAAATGCATCCACAAAAATGGCCACCGCGATGCCTAGACCAAATTCTTTAACCATCAACACATCCGCCACCATAAAAGACCCACACAAACAAATCACAATCAACGCCGCACTGGTGATGATACGGCTACTTTGCTCAATTCCAAAAATAATACTACGGCAATTGTCTTTGGTTTTACGATAAGATTCTTGGATGCGTGTTAATAAAAAAACTTCATAATCCATAGAAAATCCAAAAATAGCACAAAAAATAATGATCAGTAGGCTAATATCCAACATGCCCTGGGGTTCAAAATTAAGCCATTGATGACCATGTCCCTCCTGAAATACAAACACCAAAACACCATAACTGGCACAAAGGCTCAACACATTCATAAAAATAGCCTTCAATGGCAAAAACAACGAACGCAACAAAAACAATAAAATGGTATACGTTAACACCACGACCCACGCCATCACATAAGGAAATATCGATGAAATGGCTTGAAACACATCCCGTTGTTCAACTGGAACCCCCGCAAGTTTGGTGCGTAAATGCCGATGCTTCATCTGCTCTAAATCAAGCATCAATTGTTGGGTTTCTGGCGCACGCGGCCCAAAACGACTCACCACATAGACAACCGTGAGCCCATCTTTGGTGGTATGACGCAATAATTGCTTCACACCCAAAGGCCTCTTTGCTGCGGGCAATGCATACAATTTTTTATAAGACGACAACGTTTGTGGTGGCTTCAAAGTCACAATACTTTTCACTTCCGCCACATTTGGATTTTTTAAGATTTTATGAACCAAATGATACAATGCGCCAATGGCTTTGGGTTTTAAAATTGAATCATGTTGGGTTTGAACCACCAACATAATGGGTGTTAATTCCTGCTCATTAAAGCTTTTTTTATAGTCATCAAAAAAATGTCGACTTTCAGAATGCTTGGGCAACATATGAAAATTCGACAAACCCAAACGCACTTGTAAAAAAGGATAACCAAAACAAAGCAGCAACGCCAAGATGATCACAAAAAACAACAACGGCCGTTTCACGACAACACTGGCCATCCAACGCCAAAAATGACCATTATTTTTACCTTTCTTCACCATCATCCAAGAAAAAGATGGCACAGCGAAACGATTGATGTTGTTTCCCAGCATGGACAATATTGCTGGCAATAAGAACAAAGCAAACACCACCGAAACAAAAACGGCCGTCAATCCCCCCGCACCAATTGAAAACAATACATTAATGGGAAAAAATAATAACGCACTTAAACTCACAAAAACCGCCAACCCACTGTAAAATACCGCACGCCCCGCCGTAGCAAGCGTTATGGCTATTGCATCAATAACGGCATAACCATGGCTTAACTCGGTGCGAAATCGATAAATCATAAACAACGCATAATCCATGCTCAAACATAAACCCAAAAGTAGCGCGATATTCACCGTAAAAATCGACAAGCCGGTGAATTGGCACCAAAAAAACAACAACGTCAAAATCAACAAAGCACAGCCACCTCCCAACAACATGGGCAAAAACGCAGCAACCAACGAACCAAACACCAACACCAACACC
>CAISSD010000133.1 GCA_903887975.1 uncultured Legionellaceae bacterium
AAAGAACTTAAATCTGCTACCGTTCCCTGATATACTAACGCTCTTTAATCATCAAAATATGCCATAACACATGACTCACTTGCCTTTAATTGTCGGTATGGGTGGAATCAATGCCGCTGGACGAAGCTCAGGATTCCACGCTTACAAACGCATGATCTTTGATGTGTTGCCTGAAGCTTTGCTTGCCAACACCTGGCGTGATTTGGCGCATCGCATGGGTTATCCTCTGGACTCGGCTTTAAACCCTGAGGTGATTGAAGCCATTAAAAATGGCACATTGATTCGAAAAATCAACTTATTTGATACCAACCATGTTCGCATTCATCATCCCGCACGCATCGAACCAGGCTCTGTCATCACCAAAAAATCAAAATCTTTAAATGCCCATGCAACGCAGAGCTCCATCAACATTGATGAGCCATTGGATGTTTTAATCCCCTCAACCCAACCTTTGTTGGTCACCAGTGCAGGCATGATTCCCGATGGATTTGATCCCGGCGCACTCTATAATGCGCATCATCATCCACGAGGATTAAAGCTCACCATTTATGGCGCTTCGGATGTGCTGAACCATTTGGGCATTGAATGGTCAAACATTTTGGCGGCAATCAACCCTGATGAAATTTCAGTGTATGCAGGTAGCGCATTGGGACAAATTGATGCGCATTCATTGGCCGGCTTAATTGCACAACCCTTATTGGGGCAACGCATTAACTCAAAAATGATGGCCATGTCTTTGGCTGAAATGCCAGCTGATTTCATCAATAGTTATGTCATCAATAGTATTGGCAGCACCGGCAATAACATGGGTGCTTGTGCCACTTTTCTTTATAATTTACGCCAAGGCATGCAAGACATCCAAAACGGCAAGGCAAAAGTCGTCATTGTGGGCAATGCCGAAGCACCCATCACGCCTGAAATCATCGACGGATTTCGTGTGATGGGGGCACTGGCCACCGATGAAGAACTTTGCGCCCTTGATGGCGTTGACAAAGTTCATCACCGCCGAGCTTGCCGGCCCTTTTCAACCAACGTCGGCTTTACTTTGGCAGAGTCATCACAATTTGTGGTATTGATGAATGATGCCTTGGCCCTTGAATTGGGCGTTACGATTTATGGATCCGTTGCCGATGTGTTCATCAATGCCGATGGCAATAAAAAATCCATCGCAAGTCCTGGTGTTGGCAATTATGTCACCGTGGCCAAAGCCGCAGCACTCGCAAAATCATTGTTGGGACAATCGGGTTTAAATCAAACTTACGTGCATGCGCATGGGACAGGAACACCACAAAATCGTGTGACAGAAAGTCATCTATTAAACGAAGTGGCAAAAACATTTTCCATCAAGCACTGGCCCGTTACCGCCGTTAAAGCCTATTTTGGACATTCTGTGGGTGTGGCTGGCGGCGACCAACTCATGAGCGCTTTGGGTACGTGGCAATATGGCTGGATACCTGGGATCACCTCCATCGATCATATTGCATCCGATGTTCACCACTCGCATTTAAACATTTTAACCGAGCATTGTTTTGTGGGTGAGAACGGCCAAAACATGCAAGCAACGATCATTAATGCCAAGGGCTTTGGAGGAAACAACGCCTCTGCTTTAATCTTATCACCCCAAAAAACATTGGCCATGTTAACGCACAAATATGGCCGAGATAAAATCAAACTGTATCAACAAAAAAATGAACCCATAAAAACCAAACAAAAAATACGTGACGAAGAAACCTGCATGGGGCAAGAAACCATCGTGTACCAATTTGGGACCGAGCTTATGGATGAATCCGATGTCAAAATCACACCAACATCGATTCAGTTGTCCGCTTTTTCGCACCCGATTCATTTACCAACCGAGCATCCTTATGGGGATTATCAAGACGCTACCGTTTCTGGCACCTGAAGATTGGCTGGATTATCATAAAATGATTTTAAAACGTTCTTAATGACTTTTATTTGTGACGTCGTTAATTGACGTTGATTGACAAAAATTTGGGGATTTTGTATGCGCTGTTCGGCAATCACTTTAAAATTGGCTCTCTTGTCATGATAAATATAATGCATATGCCATAAACCCATGGCGTCGGCTTTGCCATCATCAATCATTTTAATGGCTTGTTTCCAATCAAGGGCTTTAACCCAATGTATATTTTGAATATGTTGTTTTTGCAACATGTTCCGAACCGCGATGTAATTACTGACTGAATCTTTATTATAATAGACCAAAGTCTTGTCATGTAAATCCGCCAAACTTTTAATAGAAGCTTTTTTTGCCGTCACAATATACATTTTGTAATCTTTGCTTAATCGATGTGTTTCGGCATCGATGTCATTAACCACCATCAATGACTTCCAATCCTTTTGCTGCTTAATTAATGGTACATTCGTCACTTTTACATAAAGTAACGCCAAATCTTTAGGATGTTCATGAACAAATTGCTGCATCAATAAATCTGATTCAAACACAGCAAAATGCACAAATTGGTGTAGCGCATCTTCCAAGGGTTTTTGTTGTTTTTTTATGACGAACGCGGTAACGTCGCGGCTTACAAACCCATAACGAATGGATCCATCGCCCCAAGAAATGATGGGCAATAAAAAAGTCAACATCAGTGTCACGATGAATTTGTTATTCACGATTAGTCCTTGATGATCCCTTAAAACATCATAAGTTATTATTTTTATTGACACAACTTAATTTATTGTAAGACTCAGAGATTGAGACATCCAACAAGACTCTGCCATTTTGGCTAAAACCACCGCCACCCCCAAAAGCAATAATGCTTCTGTAAAAGGACAAAAAACCAATACACCAAACAAGGTCGGTGGAATCAGTAATTCAATACTCAAATTATAAATCATGCGCAAATAGGCCTCATGTGCGAGGGCCTCATAATCTTGAATTCGCTGATTTAAATCAGGTGCATCATCATTTTTATCGGCTTTTAGTACCAAAATCCAATCTTTGGCATGATCCATGTTCAATTTTTCATTCATGGTATCATTCCAAACCGTCAGCGCCCAACACATTGCCGAACCCACAACATTAAACACCATGGCAATTGAAGGTGCAACTGGCGTTACAAAAGCACAACACACCACCACGAAAGCCGCCAACAACAAGACGGCATAAATAAAGTCTTGCTGTAAACGCTCTTCACGATGTCGCCACTCTATATTATTAAAACACTGTAATTGCTCTAGAAATATTTTTTGCTCCGTATGTTCATCAGCCAAAATATTCAAATCTCTTTCTAAGGCGTATTGCTGTTGTAAAAACGCCTCACGCTCTTCTTGAAAACGCATCCACGTTAAAGCAACATCCATCAGCAACAAAAGTGCGGTTAATACATTGCCATAATAACCCCATGTTAAAGCGCCGTATGCGATTTCATCGCCTTGCAACCAATAAAAACACAAAAGATTACACGTCGCCCAAATGATGTCATTCAATATGCGGTATTGTCGATACGCCCAATGCACAGGAAACCGCTCGTGCCAATCAAGCGCCATATCCCGCTCGGCATCGCTCATCCAAGGCGCCCAACCATTGATGATACAGGTGTGCTTGAACAGCAACATCACCTCCAATAGACCACGTGCATAATACAGTATAAAACTCATCCCTCCAGTAATCGGTGAGATGGCGTCCAAACACCATAGGGCAGAATCTCGATATTGATAATCTTCGGGGAGCAAATCGAGCATTTGGGACAAAAAACCACCACCCCAAATCCAATACAACCGGTTGTCATTCACCGCACTCATACCATAACGCCAGGATGAAACATAAGACGTGTCGCGCGATAAATTGATAAAGTCAGGTGGCGTAACAATAACACCCAACTCGTTGAGTAATGTTGTGATTTTTAATAAATGTTCCCGTGATTTTTTCAGCGCATGCTGTCGATCTTCGGTTTCATCCAATTGATGTTCTTGGGAAAAAAGATAAAACGCAAAACAAAGCTCCTCTTTAATCAACTGTTTTTTGGCCTGAGAACAATTTTTTAATTGCAGATAACGCAACCAATCGCGATAAAAATCCAAAACTGCTGCGCGCGCATATCGGGAATGAAACAATTCGGTGTCTGAAAAGCGAGGCCTTGTGTGCGCTGCTTTCACATAACCATCGATATGTTCTTTGTCTTTAAAAGACACTCGTGTAAAAAATCCAACCGAAGGTGACATTGATATTTGTCGCCTTTAAAATCATCATGAATTTTATTTTAACACAATTAAACAATTCAACCAAATGGACTAAAATAGACTAGGGTACTATTCGCGATAGAGGGCTACGATTCGTTACAAAAAAAGTTGTGTCATGCTTGATTTTATATAAAAAACACAGCCATAATGCTTTTACTCCACCGTCACCGATTTAGCCAAATTCCTGGGTTGATCCACATCCGTGCCCTTGGCCACCGCAACATGATACGCCAACAATTGCAATGGAATGGTATACACAATCGGCGCAAGCATCGCCGAACACGCCGGTACGGACACAAATTGTGTGTCGGTCGAACGCCAGCGGTGATGCGCATCCACAAACACCAGCAATTGACCACCTCTGGCACTCACCTCATGTAAATTGGATTTTAATTTTTCAAGTAAATCATCATCCGGCGCCAAAGCAATCACCAACATTTCAGCGTCGACCAAAGCCAATGCACCATGTTTTAATTCACCCGCCGGATA
>CAISSD010000134.1 GCA_903887975.1 uncultured Legionellaceae bacterium
AATTTCTTGTTATTAAAAACTCCTGATGGGCTTTTGTAGCCAACACCATAACGTTTGAGATACTCATCGCAAAGATGAAGTAGCTTCGTATAAAAAGCATCATCCCTTTCATCTTCATTGTTTGGCATCATGCATCACTTAGTATTTAATCGCCCACTTAACTAAAATTTAGTGCAATTTTCAAAAAAAGCAAAGACAGACCCCTAAATCAGCGCTGGATCCTGCGGACATGGAGGGAAGATGTCTTTAAGGCCTAGGATTTGCTTCATGAGCCGAATAATTCTATAATTCAACTCATATCATGAGCCGAATAATGATTTTAATCGGCTCAACCCGTGAGGACTTTATATGGATGAGCGTCAAGCAACCTGGATCTGGCAACAACCCGATTGGCCAAACTTTCATTGGCAGGATGAAATTCTGCAACCATTGCTTCGCAAAGTACGCTTAAAACAAGGTATTTTATTGGGTAAAGCAGGCTCTATTGATGGCGACATAGCGCTTGAAACCGCCTTGGATAATTTATTACAAAACATCATCACCTCTTCAGCCATCGAAGACGAACATTTGAATGTTGCATCAGTTCGCTCCTCGCTTGCCAAGCGCATGGGGTTGAAGCTCAAAACAGCCCATCCCAGCAGCGAACGCTCAGAAGGCTTGGTGCGTATTTTATGGGATGCCATCAGCAATTTAGAAGCACCACTAACTTTAGAGCGTTTGTTTCAGTGGCATCGATGGCTTTTTATTCATGAAACATCGCTTTTGTATTCCATCCAAGTGGGTCAATTGCGTGGTCACGACGTCATGCAAGTTGTTTCAGGACGTATTGATAAACCCAAAGTTCATTTTGAAGCACCACCGCGTGATGTATTAGAATTGGGTCTTAAGGCATTCATTGATTGGTTTAATCAAAGCAATGGTGTTAACGCACTGGATCCTTTAATTAGAGCCGCCATCACCCATTTTTGGTTTGTTACCTTGCACCCTTTTGATGATGGCAATGGACGAATCACCCGTGCATTAACCGATTTGGCTTTGGCACAAGAAGACAAACAAAGCATTCGACTCTACGCCATGTCGGTGGCCATTTTAGATTCGCGTCGAAATTATTATCGAATATTGGAACAAAGCCAACGTCATACGTTGGATATTACAAATTGGCTTGTTTGGTTTTTACAGATTTTTGAATCCAGTTTGGACAAAGCCATTGAGACCATTGA
Source organism: uncultured Legionellaceae bacterium (assembly GCA_903887975.1). Taxonomy (GTDB): domain Bacteria; phylum Pseudomonadota; class Gammaproteobacteria; order Legionellales; family Legionellaceae; genus CAISSD01. The sequence goes on from CAISSD010000134.1 coordinate 1,221, forward strand.
AAGAACATTGGCTAAAAGTAGATTTTGGCAACGATTTCAAGGCGTTGAATTGTCTCTGGAGCAAGTTAACGTATTGAATCGATTGTGGGATGAAGGTCAACAAGGTTTTCCAAATGGCATTGGCGCATCACAGTATCGCCGCCTTACCCGTGTCAGTAAGGCCACTGCCACCAGGCATCTTGCCGATTTGGTGGCCAAGGGTTGTCTTGACCAGTTGCCTGGTGGTGGACGCAATACCCGGTATCAGTTGATCACTTAAACCGCATTACAACTGGCACGAACCTCTTCGCTGCCAAGATTAATCAATTGCACTTTAGAGCCAGGAGGTGCCATGATGTTTAAAACCTCATTATTCATTAAAATGAAATTAAGTTCATCGCCTTCGGTTAGGGTTTGTCCATTGACCGTTCCGGTTTTTCGCAAAAACGACACCGCCAAAGTGTTTTCTTCAGCAACACTTGACACCACACATTTTGCATTGATGGTCCAATAAAATTGGTTGGCAACCACCAACGGTTCCCCAGGTGGTAACAAATATTCAATCGGCGTTCCTGAAGTCGGCATTAAATAAGTCGATGCCCACAAAGAACTCATGCAAAACATCAATAAGACACTTAAAAACTTTTTCATGATGCATCCTTTTTGTTAAAAAATTGGCTATATTATGACATTTTTTCAAAAAATAGTCATTATTTTGTGGTTAATATTTTTTGTAAATCGGTGATTAAATCGCTAAAAGTCTGTGTTAACAACAAAATAGATGCTTCAAATTGCTGGTATTCATCGTCGAATTGTTCGATTTCATCACGGCATCTTAAGCGTTTTAAAACAAAATCTTGCGTTAATGTTAAATCAATGCGCTCATGCCATGTGAAGGCAATCTCTGCAACATCCATGCCTTTATCCAGTAATAAAACCATTTCATCGGTTGATAAATCGGTCCCTTTGCATTGAAAGCGCTTTTTCTCGTTGATGGGATCCACCAACAAGCAATCCGCCGCCAGCTCAATGGTTTTAGGGCACAATTTAGGCTCTCGTATCCACTGGTTAAAATGCAAAGAAGGGTTGTCAGGGGTACTTAATGGGGTGACATTCATTCCAGGAATGGATTTACACAATAAAGCAATCAGTTGGGATGCTTGTTGCCGACTGGTGGTATTGATGATGAGCCTTTGATTGGCATTATCCAATAAAGCATACAGCTTTTTTTGCACACAAAAGGCTTTGGGTAACAAATCAAATTCAATTTCTTCGGTCATTTGGGCTTTTTCGGCTCTTTTAACGGGATAACCACGCTTGGTTTCCAGTTCTAAAACCTGTTCCATGACAACGCGTTGCAACACCGAACGCGGGAGTAAACGCTCTTCTTTGCCAAGGGCAATGAGTGCAAGATTGGTGGATTCAAACACCAACAGATC
>CAISSD010000135.1 GCA_903887975.1 uncultured Legionellaceae bacterium
GCAGAGATATTCTTAAAAACTTATCAAGAAGGTCAGCCCATCAACATCAATGGGCGCGATGAAGCCCAATGCGCTCGGTTATATGATGCATTAATTACAATGAATCCAAAAATTGAGAATAATATTAAAGTCACTGATATGTTATTAGAGTCGAAAAAATTTAATGCCCTAAAAGATCAATTGAAATCATTAAAAAACGGGAATGAAAATTTGGATTCTAATACATTATCTAAGCATTAATCCAAAACACCAATCCGCCCTTCAATCACCCCAATCTCTTGCGCCAAATCCTCCGCATGCCTTTGCACCTGGGCCAAATCCTGCCCCTCCACCATCACCCGCAGCAGCGGCTCCGTCCCCGATGGTCGCAACAACACCCTTCCCACCCCCGAAAGACGCCCATTCAACGCATCCACCGCCTTCATCACCGCCTCATCGCCACACAAATCTTTAGCCCGTTTGGTTTTGATGTTCACCAAACATTGCGGCATCATCACCAAATCTTCTGCCAACTCACGAAGCGACTTGCCCTGTTTTATCATGATGACCAACACCTGTAATGCCGCAACAATGCCATCTCCCGTGGTGGTCTTATCCAAACACACAATATGCCCCGAACTCTCACCACCGATTTTCCAATCTTTATTTTTTAACGTCTCCAACACATACCGATCGCCCACATTCGCACGAACAAAAGGAATATCCAGTGCGGCAAATGATGACTCTAACCCATAATTACTCATCAAAGTGCCAACCACACCACCATGCAATAGCCCCCGTTGATGGCGGTCTTTGGCAATGATGTACAACAGCTCATCACCGTTCAACACCCGACCCTCATCATCAACCATCACCAACCGATCGCCATCGCCATCCAACGCAATCCCAACATCCGCACCCAGCGCCAAAACCTTGGCTTGAAGCGCTTTGGGTGCTGTTGAACCACAATTTTGATTGATGTTAAACCCATCGGGTTTATCACCAATGGCACTCACATCCGCACCCAATTCGCTAAACACATTGGGGGCAATCAAATACGTCGCCCCATGCGCACAATCCACCACAATCTTTAACCCCGACAAACGCATCAACGAGGGAATGGTCGATTTACAAAATTCAATATAACGCCCCTGCGCATCATTCACGCGAGAAGCTTTACCCAAATGCTTTGAGGCCACAACTTTTAAAGGGTTTGAAAATTCCGCCTCAATGGCCAACTCCACCTCATCAGGTAATTTAAACCCATCTGCGGAAAAAAATTTGATCCCATTGTCTTCAAATGGATTGTGTGAAGCACTGATCACAATACCCGCATTAGCACGCAATGTTTGTGTTAAATACGCAATACCAGGCGTTGGCATTGGGCCCAGCAATCGCACATCAACCCCCGCGGCCGATAAACCTGCCTCCAATGCCGATTCCAACATGTAGCCAGAAATTCTTGTGTCTTTGCCCAACACCACTTTGGTTTTTGAATCTTTAGACAGCACACGCCCAAAAGCCCAGCCAAGTTTTAGCATAAACTCTGGATTGATGTTGGATTCACCAACCCGACCACGTATGCCATCTGTTCCAAAAAATTGTCGTTTACTCATTAAAAAACCTTATTCAATCCAGAGTTAGTACATCCAAAATCTTTAAAACCTGTCGTGTGGCATCCACATCGTGCGTTCGAATCATCTGTATACCTTGCCCTGCTGCAAACATGGCCACGGCACTTCCTGCAATCACACGCTCATCAACAGGCTTATCCACCAAAGCCCCCAAAACACTTTTTCGAGACACCCCAAGCATGATGGGGACCTTGTGCTCATGAAACGCTGCCAGGGCTTTTAACAAATCAATATTATGCTGCAGTGTTTTACCAAACCCAATGCCGGGATCAATCCATAAACGCGCCAAGTCAATACCAGCATTCAAACAAGCGTCAATACGTGCTTTAAAAAAAGCATGGACCGCATCCACCACCGAGCCTTCGTAATAAGGCGCTGATTGCATCGACATTGGCGTGCCTTGCATGTGCATCAAACAAACTTGAGCCTTGAGCATGGAGGCCGCTTCTAAAGCACCTGGCTCTTGTAACGCTTTAATATCATTAATCAACCCAACACCTGCACGAACCGCTTCTTTCATGACCCCTGGTTTGTAGGTATCAATGGATAATTGCACATCGGTTTCAGCACGCAGTCGCAAAATCACCGGCATCACCCGATCCAATTCTTCTTGCAAAGAAATGGGCTTTGCACCGGGATTGGATGCCTCTCCACCCACATCAATCCAATCGGCACCCTCGGCAATCATTTTTTGGGCGGCAATCAGCGCCTCATCCACATTGATATAACACCCCCCATCCGAAAACGAATTCGGGGTGACATTCAAAACACCCATGATTTTCGTCAACATGAGTCTATTCGGGATCTTTTTTATTCGACGTTTTTGGTTTTTTAACCATGGGTTTATTGAGATCAACCCAACCCTCGGGTGGTGTCGGTGGTTGACCAGCCATGATTTCAGCCAATTGCTTGGCATCAATGGTTTCATATTTAATTAATGATTCTGCCATCAAATGCAAACACTCGATTTTTTCAGCCAAAATACTTTTGGCTATTTCATAAGTTCTATCAATAATCGCGCGCACTTCTTCGTCAATATGTTCGGCTGTTTTATCAGAAATTTCTTTATGCTGATTCACCGAACGTCCCAAAAAGACCTCGCCTTCTTCCTGTCCAAATGTCAACGGACCAAGGGTAGATAAGCCCCAGCTCGTCACCATTTTTCTGGCAATTTCTGTGGCACGCATGATGTCGTTTGAGGCGCCGGTTGTGACACCATCACAACCAAATATCATTTCTTCCGCCACTCGCCCACCAAAAAGACTGGCCAATTGGCTTTCTAAACGACGTCTTGTATGACTGTAGCGATCTTGTTCTGGCAAAAACATCGTCACACCCAACGCCCGACCACGTGGGATAATGGTAACTTTATAAACCGGATCATGCTCGGGCACCGACAGCCCCACAATTGCGTGCCCGGCTTCATGATATGCTGTTAATTTTTTCTCATTGTCATCCATCACCATCGAGCGGCGCTCAGCGCCCATCATGATTTTATCTTTGGCTTTGTCCAAATCGACCATGGTGACTTTCTTTTGATCCGAGCGTGCGGCAAATAAAGCCGCCTCATTCACCAAGTTTGCCAAATCTGCACCCGAAAACCCAGGTGTTCCGCGTGCAATCGATAAAATCTCAACCCCATCGGCCGCCGGTACTTTGGCCAGATGAACTTTCAATATTTGCTCTCGACCCCGAATATCGGGCAATGGCACGACCACTTGTCTGTCAAAGCGCCCAGGGCGCAATAAAGCCGGATCCAACACATCAGGCCTATTGGTTGCTGCCAACACAATCACGCCTTCATTGCCCTCAAAACCATCCATTTCCACCAACAGCTGATTTAAGGTTTGTTCCCGCTCATCATGACCCCCACCAAGACCAGCACCCCGATGTCGACCCACCGCATCAATTTCATCGATAAAAATAATGCATGGGGCTTGTTTTTTGGCTTGCTCAAACATATCACGCACCCGAGATGCACCAACCCCCACAAACATTTCAACAAAATCAGAACCTGAAATGGTAAAAAACGGAACCTTGGCCTCGCCAGCCACAGCTCGCGCCAATAATGTTTTACCCGTACCAGGCGAACCCACCAAAAGTACCCCTCGAGGAATGCGTCCACCTAAATTTTTAAATTTGGTGGGGTCTTTCAAAAAATCCACCAATTCTTTGACTTCTTCTTTGGCTTCATCAACACCGGCAACATCGGCAAACGTCACTTTAACTTGGTCTTCACCCAAAAGCCTGGCTCTGGAGCGCCCAAAAGACATCGCACCTCGCCCGCCGCCACCTTGCATTTGTCGCATAAAAAATACCCAAACGCCAATCAACAGCAACATGGGGAACCAATTGATGAAAATATGCAGCAACAAACTCTCTTGTTGTTTTTCTTGACCATTCACCTCAACATTGTTTTTTAACAATTGACCCAAGAGCGCTTCATCACGCAAGGGCATGTAGGTTGTAAACCGCTGATTGGCACGAGTCACGCCTTTGATGTAGCGCTCATCTTCAATGGTCACAGCGTTAACTGAGCCTTGTGTGATTTCACGCAAAAACTGCGAATAAGGCATGGGCCTTGCGCCCACTTGATTCGGCCCCAAATTACTGAACACCGAAACCAAAACAATCGCAATAATGAGCCATAAAAATAAATTTTTTATCATGTCGTTCAAGTTTAATCCCCTTTGCAACCCTAAATTTAGGATGAATATGGTTAACTATAAAGGATATCCGCTGCCGAGCAAATAGGTTTCTCGCGAACGTGCACGCGAAGCCTCCGGCTTTCGAATCACAACACGCTTAAAATCTTTGCGAATTGCTTTAACCAAGTCATCAAAGCCTGCACCATGAAACAATTTCATCAACAAAGATCCTCCTGGTTTTAACATGGTGTGCGCCACATCAAACACAAGCTCTGCCAAGCCCATGGCTCGTGGGATATCAACTGCATCATGGCCACTCATGTTGGGCGCCATGTCGGAGAGCAACACATCCACGGTTTTTTTGGGCACCAAATCCATGAGTTGCGCCAACACCGCATCATCAGAAAAATCACCTTGAATAAAATCAACGCCCACAAACGAATCCATGGGGAGTAAATCCAAGGCCACAATTCGTCCGCGCCCATCAAGTTTTTCTGCAACGTATTGTGTCCAACCGCCCGGTGCCGCGCCCAAATCCACCACGGTCATTCCAGGCTTTAGTAAGCGCTCTTTAACATCGATTTCTTTAAGTTTATACACCGCTCGACTGCGATAACCTTCTGCCTGTGCTTTTTTAACATAAACATCATTAAAATGCTCTTGTAGCCAACGCTTACTGCTGTTTGAATGGGCCATGGTTCACGAAAATACCAAAAAAAGACCTTAATGATACTAAAAAATGCTACTGTTTCCCAGACAAACATGCGATAATCCGTCATCATTTTTGAAACAAGATACGAATTACCATGAAGCCCAATCAAAAACAAGCACTTAAAGCCCAAGCGCATCACCTCAATCCAGTGATTTTAATCGGCAACAAAGGCTTAACGCCTGCGGTCATTGAAGAAACCGACATTGCGTTGAAAGCTCATGAATTGATAAAAGTCAAAATGAATGGTGCAGAAAAAGCCGATCGTCAAATCATGGCACGTGAGCTTTGTGAGCAATTGAGTGCTGAATCAATCCAATTGATTGGCAATACATTGATTATGTATCGAAAGAATTTGGATTAGGTGTTGGCGGCTTTGGGCCAAGCGCATCATCTTCGACTTCTTTAAAAAATCTATGGTTTGATTGTTCCAC
>CAISSD010000136.1 GCA_903887975.1 uncultured Legionellaceae bacterium
ATGCACCTCAAACACCAATTCATCATGTACCTGCATGATCATTCTGGCCATCGGTGTTGCTTGTTGGCTTTGCCAGGCATGAATGGCTATCATGGTTTTTTTGATGATGTCCGCAGCTGTCCCCTGCATGGGGGCGTTGATGGCGGTACGCTCCGCTGCTTTTCGCTTCATCATGTTTTGTGTGTTGATGTCAGGCAAATAAAGCCTGCGGCCAAAAAGGGTTTCAACAAAACCATCCGCATGGGCTTTGGTACGTGTGTTTTCCATGTACGTCAACACCCCAGGATAACGCTCAAAATATTGATTAATATAACGCTGCGCTTCATCACGCTCAATACCCAATTGTTTGCTTAGCCCAAAAGCCGACATGCCATAAATAAGCCCAAAATTAATGCTTTTCGCGCGGCGTCGGTGCTCACTGGTCACCTCATTCATGGGTACGTTGAACAATTCGCTGGCGGTTGCGGTATGAATATCCCAATCGTTTTGAAAGGCATGAATCAGTGTTTTGTCTTGCGATAAATGCGCCATAATGCGAAGCTCAATTTGTGAATAATCCATGGCCAGCAGTTGATGGTTTGGCGGGGCGATGAAGGCTTTTCGAATCATGCGGCCCTCGTTGGTGCGCATGGGGATGTTTTGTAAATTTGGATTGCTGGACGATAGCCTTCCTGTGGCCGTGACGGCTTGATTGTATGAGGTATGCACTCGTAATGTTTTGGGGTTGATTTGTTTGGGTAGGGCTTCAATGTAGGTCGAGCACAATTTGGTTAAACTGCGATACTCCACCAACACTTGTGGCAGCCGATGGGTTAATGCCAATTCTTGCAACACCGATTCGGCAGTTGAGGGCTGGCCTTTGGGTGTTTTGGCCAAAATTGGTAGTTTTTGCTCTTCGTACAAAATCTCAAGCAATTGCTTGGGTGGATTCAAATTAAAAACTTTGCCCGCCAAGTCATAAGCTTCTTCTTCTAAGGTTTTGATCTGTTGATTGAGTCGCAGGCCTTGCTCGTGCAAAACGACTTTGTCAATCAACACGCCAAAGTATTCCATATCGGCAAGCACCCCAATCAAGGGTACTTCAATATCATGTAACAATTGGGTCACAGGCGGGGGAAGCTTTGGATAGAGTGTTTGGTGTAAACGATAGGTGATTTCGGCATCTTCACCCGCATAAGGTGCGGCAATTGCAACGGGAACTTGGTCAAACGTGATGGCTTTGCTGCCTTTGCCGGCCACATCAGCAAAACTAATGTTTTTATGATTGAGATAATTCAATGCCAAAGTATCCAAATCATGTCGACCTTGGCTGTTTAAAACATAAGACTCCAGCATGGTGTCATAAACAATGCCCTGAATATGAATGTTTTCATTTTTAAAGATCATCACATCATATTTTAAATTTTGCCCCAGTTTGCCAATGTTTGGGTTTTCCAATAGTGGTTTTAATGCGTTCAGCACCATGGCTTTGTTCAATTGTGGCGTGCCATCGTTGTGCATTAAGGGAATATAGGCAGGATGATTCGGCTCGATGGCCAAAGCAATGCCAACCAATTGAGCATCGATGGCATTAAGATTTGTGGTTTCGGTATCAATACACCATAAATCGCACTGTTGTAAACGCTTAAGCCAATCCTGCCAAAGCTCGGGGGTATTGATGATGACAACCGATGTTTTCTGGGTGGTGGGGGCGTTCAATTCTTTGAGCCATGATTTAAATTCTAAGGTTTCAGCCAAGTGTTGTAGTTCTTGGGTATTGATGGGTTGGATGGTTAAATCATGAGGGACAACATCCAAGGCCACATCGGTTTTGATGGTGACTAATTTTTTTGCCAAGGGTAAAAAGGTTAAAGCATCACGCAAATGCTCGCCGATTTTACCACCAATGTTTTCGCTATGCGTGATGAGATTGTCCAGCGATGTGTATTCATGCAACCATTTTGCCGCGGTTTTGGGGCCACATTTGGGAACACCAGGGACATTGTCACTCACATCCCCCATCAAGGCCAAATAGTCGATGATTTGATGGGGCTTCACCCCAAATTTTTCAAACACACCGGCTTCATCCAGCACTTGATTGCTCATGGTGTTGATGAGGGTAATGTGCGGGTTGACCAACTGCGCCATGTCTTTGTCGCCGGTTGAGATGAGCGTGGTGCGGCCTTCAAGGGTTGCAAGATGGGCCAGTGTGCCAATGACATCATCCGCCTCAACACCTGGAACAATCAATAAAGGCAAGCCCAAAGCTTTTAGAACCGCCAATAATGGCTCAAATTGACATGATAAATCAAGGGGGGTTGGGGGGCGATGGGCTTTGTATTGGGGGTACCAGTCATTTCTAAAATTTGGCCCTTTGGCATCAAACACCACCGCCATGTGGGTGGGCTGATGTTCTTTGATGAGTTTTTTAATCATGTTGGCCACACCAAAAACGGCACCGGTGGGTTGTCCATTTTGATTCACAAGTGGTGGCAAGGCATGAAATGCTCGGAAAAAATAAGACGAACCATCAACCAAAATAAAAGGTGTATTGCTCATCATGCTTCTTGTTCCGGAAATTGTGCATTCAGGCGATCGGTTATTTTTTGTACTTTTTCACTTAATGCTTTAAAGTTTTTACGCATCAAGGGAATTCGCGTGGTGGCGAGCTCTTGTTCGATGGCTTTGTCTTTGGGTCTTGCGGGATTTCCAAGATAGATATTACCTTGTTTTAATACTTTTTTGGAAGGAACCCCAGCTCTGGCGCCCAAAATAACACCATCTTCAATACGCACATGATCTGCCACACCAACATTGGCTGCAAAAATCACATGATTGCCACTGCTGGAGCTGCCGGCAATGCCGGTAAAAGCGCATAAAATATTGTGCTTTCCCAATTTGACGGAATGCGCTATTTGTACCAAATTATCTATTTTTGTGCCTTCGCCAATGACGGTGGCGCCAAGCGTTGCTCTATCGATGACAGAATTGGCGCCAATTTCCACATGATCTTCAATGATGACCTTGCCAACATGCGGCACTTTGATGTGCTGTCCGCCTTCAAAAAGATAGCCAAAGCCATCGGAGCCAATCACCGATGAGGCATGAATCGATACATGATTGCCAATGTGGCAGTGATCATAAATGGTGACATTTGGATGAATGATAACGTGCTGACCCAAGATGACCTCATGGCCAAGGTGAACATGGCTTTTAATCACGCTATAATCACCAATGATGCAGCCTGAATGAATGTTAACAAACGGACCAATGGAGACATGATTACCCAAAATCACATCCTCGGCAATCACCGCTGTTGGGTGTATGCCAATTGGCGCTTTGGGTTGAGGATAAAAATGATGCAACAGTTTGATGAATGCTTTGAAGGGATGGGGTACTTGAATCATGGGCTTGCTGGATTTTTTAACCGATAAATCCACCAAAATGGCCGTGGCATCAGAGAGTTCAGCGGTTTTTAAATTATCAGCGCCTTCGGCAAAGATTAATGATTGTTTGCCTATGTTGTCGATGGGGGATAATGCGGTGATGGTTAGGGTTGCATCACCAATGATGGTCCCATCAACAATTTTGGCAATTTCTGACAGTGAAGCATGCATAAAAATGTTCTCAAAAACAAAACCAAAATTATACCTTGATGTGGTTTAAGTTACTAATGTTAATATCGTCGTAAAATCAACGCTGCATTCGCCCCACCAAAGGCAAAGTGGTTTGACAGTGCGATGTCAATGCGTTTTGGGCGTGCGACATTTGGGACATAATCCAAATCACAAGCCGGATCGGGTGTATCAAGATTGATGGTGGGTAACAACACATCGTGTTGCAAACACAACGTCGTGGCAATAATTTCCATGGCGCCCGCGCCCCCAATGGCATGCCCAGTCATGGCTTTTTGTGCGGTGATGGGAATGTTGTGGGCATGTTGCCCAAAGACGTTTTTGATGGTGTTGGTTTCGGTGACATCGTTTAGTGGTGTGCCGGTGCCGTGAGCATTAATATACTGAATATCGTTTGTGGACATTTTGGCATCATCAAGGGCTGCAAAAATCGCACGCGCCTGACCTTCAGAGTTGGGTGCAGTCACATGGGTTGCATCACAACTGGCGCCAAAGCCAATGATTTCAGCATAAATGGTCGCACCTCGTGCCTTAGCATGCTCCAATTCTTCAAGCACCAAAATGCCCGCACCATCGGCCATCACCATGCCGTCGCGATGCAAATCAAAAGGGCGGCTTGCTTTGGTTGGGGTTTCATTTTGTGTGGACATCACGCGAAGTTTACACCAAGCCGTCATGATGGTTTCCCAAAGTAGCGATTCTGTGCCACCACAGATGGCGACATTCAATCGGCCTTGATTGATTTGTCCATAAGCATTACCAATGGCTTCTGCCGATGAAACACAGGCATTAGAAATGGTGGAATTGGGACCGCCGAGGCCAAAAGCAATGGCAATATGATTGGCAACAGAATTGGGCATGCCGCGAATGACACTTAATGCCGGTACTTTTTTCCAATGTCCAGTGTAGAAAAATTCGTACGCTGATTCAAGTTCAGGGGTGCCACCAAGACTGGTGCCAATATAAGTGGCCGCGTTTTGAAGTTCTTTGGGGGTAAGTCCTGATTGTGCAATGGCATGATGTGCACAAAATAGGGCATATTGAGCCACTTTGGGAAAGCGTTTGGGTTTGTCAAACTCAGGGAGTTGGCTGAGATCCAAATCGGTGATTTCTCCGGCAATTTGTGTGGTATAAGGGGTTGGATCATAGGTTTTGATGCGACGAATACCACAGGATCCAAGGCTTGCAGCTTGCCAAAATTTAGCCAAACCACTTCCAATGGAAGACGTGATTTCCATGCCCGTAATGACCACCCTTTTTTTCATGCCTTATCCTCAAACAGACCCGATGCTTTTAGGCGCAACACCTTTAAGCAGCGGGCAATACTAACGGAGTTGTCTAAAATATGTCAAGTCCTAAAATGAAATAGCGCAGATCACCGCTTGTGCATAATAAGGCACATTCAATGTGTTGACGACTTGATTGGTTTTTTTGCTCAAACCATTACCACCCAAGTAAAAAAATCGATAACCACATTCCAGTGGGACATTAAAAAAGACATCGTTGATTTTAAGCCCAGCACCAACCGTTGCACCAAAGGTAATGCTGCTTAAATTATTGGCGCCAGCAAAAATATTGTCGGGAATGGTGACCCCATTATCAATGGAAGACTCTTGAAACGTCGTGGGTTGAATGTTAGGACCAGCGCCGAGATCAAATGTAATGGCCATGTCACTAAAATCGGGCATGTCATTTTTAATTTCGCCTTTGATACTGGCATAGATGGGAATATTGGTTTGGGTGTATTGAAAAGATAAATTGGTAAATAAGCCCTCGGCCGTGACATCGCCTTTAACGTTGATTTGGCCCAAATAAAAAGCATCAAGCCCATAATAGATGTTCGTCATGCCATAAGTGGGGCCATCAAAAAAATAACCCAAACCATAAAAAATATTGTTGTTGTTGCTTAAACGAGAACGATAGGTTGATGTGAATACATCCCCAATTAAGCCTTGGATTAAAATATCTTGGCTATTTGAGGCGGGAGAGACATAAACATCACCCAGTTGTAGATGCAGGTGGTGCTTGGGTAGCGTCCATGCGTGAGAAGTTGCATAAACACCAATCAAAATGAGAGAGAAAAGCCAGTGAGTCAACGTTCGCATAACAATCCTTGTGAAGCTCTTAAAGAAATCTACCAGAATTGTTGGACAAATACAAATAGGTAGGACCTTGTTCGGTGATGATCGTGGTCATCGGAATATCCCATGGGTCGACTGGGATGAAATCACAACGTTGAACCTCATAAGCAATGCCTGCCAATGTTTTGGGACGGGCCTTTGCAAGTGTTCTGTCATAGCATCCTTGTCCAAATCCCAATCGATTGCCATGTGCATCAAAAGCCAATAGTGGTAAACACATGAAGTCCAATTGATGAACATCGATTTTTTTGTCCAACGCAACATCAGGCTCTGGAATATAAGATGCTTGTTTGATAAAGCGCGTGTGTTCATCCACGGGCACAAAAGCAAGGCTTTTGTCGGGATTCATGCGTGGAATATAACAAATCTTGTGGTGATTCATGGCATGGTTCCACAAGAGGCTCAAATCAACTTCTTCATCCATGGCATGGTAAAGTGCAATGTGATGCGCTTCTCGATACGATTGAAGTTGCATTATATGCTGGCAAATGGCTTCAGAAGCACTATTTTTCTGTTCAGCCGAGATGGCCTGACGCCTTGCTCGTGCGTGTTGGCGTAAGAATTTTTTGTCAATGGTGGACAAAGCGTGCTCCAGGGTTGATTATGGATGCATATTATGTAAATAATAAAAAAAATACTAGGTTTTTTAAAAAAAATCGGGTATATAGCAGACTCAATCCATTGAGGAGACGATATGACTGAATTGTTTGTTGAAGTGGAAGAAAAAGCCGTGGTGGTGGAAGAAGAAAAGCGCAGTAATTTGGATGCGCGAAGACGATTGGAAGATCTGTTGGAAGAAAAACGCCTGCGAGATGAGTTGGAAGATTTTATTGATTATTAGAACGATTGGCCGTAATGGGCCAAGCGCTAAATAACCAACCTCCCGTCAAAAGGCTATTGGCTAAAAAAACGCCCCAGGCGCCACTCATGCCATACATCAGGCCCGCCATACTGCCACCCGCAAAAATACCTAAAAATTGACTACTGGAATAGACACCCATGGCCGAGCCTTTTGCGTTTTCTGGGGCGTGTTTTGAAATCAAGGATGGCAAATTGGCCTCAAGAAAATTAAATGCTATAAAATAGACAAACAGCATCGTACAAAACAAAGACCAATGTTGTGCCACATACATCAAGCCACATTGACAGAGTCCCATCAGTGCAATGCTTCCTAAAAATAGGGGTCTGAATTGATGTTTTTGTTCAGCGAAGTAAATCAGAGGCAACATGCAAATAAAAGACAAAAGCATGATGGGTAAATAAAATTGCCATGTTTGATGAATGTGCCCCAGTTCCATGTGATGACGCAGTAACCACGGAATGCAAAAAAACGTCGCGGTTAACACATAATGTTGGCAAAAAATACCAAAATCCAGACGCAGTAGTATGGGATTGGTCAAAATGGTTTTAAATGACGTTCGGCTCTGGGGGTTTAAATCCAAGGGCTTGGATTGAGGTAGCGCGGTATACACCAAAAAAATACCCAAAACACCCAGGGCGGCGGTGAAATAAAAAACACCACGAAGTCCAAATGGATCGGCAATCGCTGGGCTTAACACCATGGCGAGGGCAAAAGATAGACCAATGCTGATGCCAATCACCGCCATGGCTTTGGTTCTTGCGCTGTTGGGGGTGACATCGGCAATCAGCGCAATCAAGACACTGCCAATAGCACCGGTGCCTTGTAAGATTCGTGCGGCAATCATGCCATAAATGGAGTCGGTGTTGGCGCCCAAAAGGCTACCCATGATGAGCAGCATCAAGCCAAGAGTAATCATGGGTTTTCGACCAAGCCTATCGGATAGTGCACCAAAGGGGATCTGCAGTAAGCCCTGGCTTAAGCCATAAGCACCCAGTGCAATGCCGATTAAAGGCGCTGTTGCATGGTGAAGGGCGGGGGCATAAATGGTGAAAATGGGGATGAGCATAAAAAGCCCCAGCATGCGAAAAGAAAATAGGGTGGCAATGATGAGGGTGTTTTTGAGCCAGGATGAGGTCATGGTGTGTAACTTATGAATAAGTGGTTGTTTGAGAGTGTTGATTTTAGCTTTTATTGATGGGGGCGTCTATGGGGGGCTATTTAATGTGCGCGCATGTTGGTGAATCAAAAGCTGTTTGTTGGCGTTTTCGCCATTCTTCTGGGGTGTAAAGCTGAAGGCTTAGTGCATGCAATCCTGTTTTGAACTCTTCGGCCACAAGATGGTGAATCAAGCGTTGTCGTGCAATGCGTGACATGGTTTCAAATGATGATGCAACGATGACGATTTTAAAGTGACTCTCAGAGCCCTCTGGAACTCGGTGTTGATGGGATTCATTGATG
>CAISSD010000137.1 GCA_903887975.1 uncultured Legionellaceae bacterium
TAAATAACAATGCCGCATATTCGCCCCAAACACTATTTCATGAATTAGAATCATTCCTCAAAGATTTATCCAAAGAAACCGAAATACCAGCCAAACAAATCGCCTTAGGCGAGGCTTTTTGGGCTTGGCAAATTTATAAGCGCCCTGTTCGTACCACCACAATCACTCTGGATAAATTAACCATCACTCAGATTGAAACGCCGATTAACGCGGAATTAACCGAAGCTCAAAAAAACAACATTCTACTGATTCATGATGAAAAAAACCAACCCCAATGGTTTAAAGATTTAAAACCCTGGGCACAAAATGCATTAAAAACCATTGTCGTCAATCCCAATGACAAAGAGCCTTGGGATCAAAATATTGATGATTGGTTGAATTATAAAAAACCCATTCCCAGCACCCTGCGTTGCATTCCAGGAATCGCCAATGCCACCAAACACCAATTAATAATCAAAAAGGGTGAAAAAATCATCTCAGAAACAACAGCCTATAAACTGACAACACCTGGCGCTTATCAAATGAATGCCATGAAAGAACAAGAAGAAAGTGCGCTAGAAAATTTAAAACAAATATTTCATTCACAAGAAATTCAAAAAACAATTCAAGGCAACACTGGGCCAATACTTTTAGAAGGTCTAGTCACCCCAAGTCACCAAGGCAATTTATTATCCAATTTGGTATTGGGCAAAGAAAACAACACCACGATGGATAAACTTAAAGAAAAAGCATTTAACCAATACATTGACCCGATTCATGATGCAGAACAAAAACCACGTTATTTTAACATCAATGTAGCCATTAATGACCTACGAAGAAGTACACCAATCAAGGTAAATACAGACTTGTCAAACAGCATACCCAAAAGCTTATCCAATAATACGTTTATAAGAGACGCGCAGCTCTCAATTTTAGCTGTATTATTAAAACTTGATACAGTGCCCAACACACATCATCGCAACAAAAACTTATATTTAGCCGCACTTTACGACATTGCCGCACGTTTAACAGGCGTATCCATTGGAAATTGCAAAAGTTCTAAAGATCGAAAAGCCACTGAACTTTTAATGGCGGATTCCATCTTGGTTTATTATTGTCAATATAATGAATTACCCAATTTTAATGCAACCGGTAAAAATAGAGAAAACTTCATCAATATTTTTAAAGCTCTGTATCAAAGCGGTCATCAGCAACTCATCGCCCATGACAACAGCCCCGGAAGCCCAGGATTAAAAGATGATCGATCACCCTTTGGCAACATCGGCCTATTGGACCAAGACATGATAGACGCTCTTGGTAATGATTATCATCGCGGCAAACACATGGCCGATTTTAACAAACCACAACGTTGGTTTGATAAACACGATGACGCCATCAAACAAGGATTAAAAGTTACTATTGCGCTTATCTTGGTATTGGGTGTTATTGGCACGATGTTCGTAGGGCCTTTGTCTATATTTGCAGCAATGGCTTTATCGGGTGTGGTGTGGGGTGGGTATGAAGCTTCCAAATGGTCGAGTCACGCCAACACATCATCAATAATTAATGAACAAATCCCTTTACAAAAAGATTTCAAAAGAGAACCCATTCGTGAAAACTCATCAACATTTACAAAAGGCACCACTAAAACAAACAAGAAAACAGTACGTTTTTTTAAAGAGGAAGAGTCCAAAAAACACGAGAATGATGACATTTCTCTTTCGAATCAACCCAAACCATGAGATAATTCCACTTTAATTCATTAGAGACATTGATTCCATGCAACGCCTTCGCTGTGCGGTTATTGGTAGCGGCTATTTGGGCCGTTTTCATGCCCAAAAATACCATCAATTACCCCATGTTGATTTGGTCGCGGTCTGCGATATTGATAAAATGGCGTGCCAAAAGCTCGCCGATGAACTCCAAACACAAGCCGTATGCTCGCACACAGAGCTTTGGGGAAAGGTTGATGCCGTCAGCATTGCCACCACCACCAAAACCCATTATGCCATTGCCAAAGCATGTTTGACACAAGGCATTCACGTGCTTCTTGAAAAACCCATCACCGAAACACTGGAAGAAGCTCAAGAATTAATTGAACTTGCCCATCAAAAAAATCTCAAATTGCAAATTGGTCATCTAGAGCGATTCAACCCCGCGCGCATCGCCATTGAACCTTATCTTCAAAAACCACAATTCATCGATTCACAACGTCTCTCCCCATTCAAACCCCGCGCTTTGGATGTTAATGTGATTCTTGATTTGATGATACACGACTTGGATTTGATTCAAACCATGGTCAAAAGTCCTATTGAATCCATTCAAGCACAAGGTACCCCAGTGCTATCACCAACCATTGATATTGCCAACGCACGAATCACCTTTAAAAATCGCTGTGTGGCGAATTTAACTGCGAGTCGTGTGAGTTTTAAATCCGAGCGAACCATGCGCATTGTTCAAAAAAACAGTTATATTTCTCTTGATTTGCAACAAAAAAAATTTGTCGTGTTTGAAAAAGGTCAAGGTGAGTTGTATCCAGGAATTCCGAATTTCAACCAAAAAACGCAAGTTTTTGAACAAGGTGATGCCTTGATGGCAGAGATTCAAGCATTTATTGAATGCATCAACAACAATACACAACCTACGGTTACTGGTTTAGAGGGATATCATGCTCTTGAAACTGCCATCAACATCACTACCTTAATAGAACGTCAATTGGAAGAGCAACTTGATTGATAACCAACACGTGGTCATTGTGGCTGGCGAAACTTCCGGTGATATGCATGGTGCATCGTTGGTTCTTTCATTAAAAAAACAATACCCCCATCTTCATTTTACAGGTATTGGTGGACAACACATGCGAGATGCAGGTGTTGCACTCATTAGTGATTTGGCACAATTTGGGGTGACTGGGCTCATTGAGATTTTACGCCATCTTGGTGTGATTCGTCAGGCCATGAAGGCCATTCAATTGCATTTGCGCGAACAAAAACCACATTTACTGATTTTAATTGATTATCCAGGCTTTAATTTGCGCTTGGCACGTTTTGCCAAAAAACAAGTCATTCTCGTGCTGTACTA
>CAISSD010000138.1 GCA_903887975.1 uncultured Legionellaceae bacterium
AAAGTTAAATTTGCGCTCGTTATTAACAATATCATCAAAGATAAAAATTACACACAAATGGAAACGGCAAGACTTCTTGGTATTGATCAACCAAAAGTTTCAAGATTATTACGAGGAATATTATCAGGTTTTTCAATTGATAAATTAATTTTATTCTTAATATTGCTCGATCAAGATGTAGAGGTCAATATCAAACCGCATTTAAATAAACGCAATAGTAATTTTGATGCTCATTTTTCATTACATTATCTGCATTAAGACAGTGAGCCGAATCTATAAATTTGACCCCTTGTTCAAAGGGGTCTCATCTTTCTTGTTGAAGTTCATCAATCCCAACTTAAAGTCCCACCAGCTTGATACTCAATAACCCGCGTTTCAAAGAAATTTTTCTCTTTTTTGAGATCCAACATCTCACTCATCCAAGGAAAAGGATTTTCTGCACCTGGATATTGTTCCGGAAGACCAATTTGATTAAGCCGTCGATTGGCAATAAAATGCAAATAGGTTTCAAACATGCCCGCATTCATCCCCAAAATACCATGTGGCATGGTGTCTTTGGCATATTGATATTCCAACTCAACGCCTTCTTTGATCATGTTGATCATGTCTTGTTTAAATTCATCCGTCCACAAATGAGGATTTTCAATTTTGATTTGATTGATGACATCAATCCCAAAATTCATATGCATGGATTCATCACGCAAAATGTATTGAAATTGCTCCGATGTTCCAACCATTTTGTTACGGCGTCCCATCGACAATATTTGCGTAAAGCCCACATAGAAGAATATGCCTTCAAACACCACATAAAACGCAATCAAATCCCGCAACAAGCGTTGATCATTTTGAGGTGTTCCGGTGTTAAAATAAGCATCACCAAGATTTTGTGTGAATGGCAACGCCCATTCGGCTTTTTTTGCAACCGATGGTATTTCACGATACATGTTGAATACAGCAGCTTCATCCAACCCCAAACTTTCAATAATATACTGATACGCATGGGTATGAAGCGCTTCTTCAAATGCTTGTCGTAATAAATATTGTCGGCATTCTGGATTGGAAATATGTCGATAAACTGCCAAAACCAAATTATTCGCAACCAAAGAATCCGCGGTGGAAAAAAAGCCCAAATTACGCATGATGATGAGTCGTTCATCTTCGGTTAGTCCATTGGGATCGTTCCAAAGAGCTAAATCCGCACTCATGCTGATTTCATTCGGCATCCAATGATTGGCACATGCGGTTAAATATTTTTCCCATGCCCATACATATTTAAAAGGCACCAGTTGGTTTAAATCAGCACGGCAGTTAATGATTTGTTTGTCATCAACATGAATGCGTGCCGCACCCATTTCGATGGACTCCAAACCTGTATTGCCCATAGGTAACACAGAAGACTCGGTGTGTGTTGTGATGCTCATGATGTTTGGCTCCTTATTATTGACATGCTTCACAGTCGGGATCAAGAATCGAACAGACTTTGGGTTCTTCGATACTAACTGCATTCAG
>CAISSD010000139.1 GCA_903887975.1 uncultured Legionellaceae bacterium
AGCCACAGTATCGGTTGTGAGTATGCTCATGTATGTGATTTATGATAAAAAAAATGAAGTACGGTATGTTGAATCTGAAGCGCAACAGGTTGAAAAAAATTGTGAAAAATTTTTGGCTTTCTATAAGCACGCAACAGATAGTGACGAGAAAAAAATGTGGTATCTTGAAATTCGGATGCAGCTTCTTTATTCGGCGCATCATCAAGCTTTGTTGGCTTATCAACAAAAAGTCTTGTTGCATCGGGTGTTTACCCAGGTTTTTTTACCCATCGTGGTTTTTTTGACGTTGTTTTTAATGCCTCCTTTGGGATTTGCAATGCTTGGGGTTGGTATTTTATTGGTCGTGATGTCTGAGGCTTATTTAAAAAAGACAAAGCCAGAATTGGAACATGTCCCCGAATTTGATGAAGAATTGTATGAAGCGTTTCAAACAAACCCCTCACTCAACAACGTAGCTCATTATCCTCATCATGTGAAGTTTTTTAGCGCAGAAAAGAACGTTGAGTCATTGAAGCCGCAGGAATTTGATTATAAAAAGGATTAGGAGTTTGTTGCCATGGGTTCAGATATTGGCGATAATTGATCTTTTTGATGAAGGAAAATAGTTTTTGAGTGTTTATGTCAAAGAGCCATTCATGGCTGCAAAAGCATGCGTGATTTGGATGCATGGATTGGGTGCAGATGCCAATGATATGATGGGTTTGGTGGAACAATTGAGTATAGAGATACCCATAAGACATGTTTTTATGCAGGCTCCCAAACGTCCCATCACCATTTATCATGGAATGTCGGTGGCGGCATGGTATGATATCTTGGGTGATAAAATCACCGACAGAGAAGATCTTGACGGCGTCCAATGTTCTGAAACCGAGATTGTTTCGGTGATAGAATCTCAATTACAACGTGATTTGAGCGCACAACAAATTTATTTGGCCGGTTTTTCGCAAGGAGCAGCCATGGCCTTATTTACCGGCATTCGAAGTCGTGTTGCTTTGGGGGGTGTTGTGGCTTTATCAGGATATTTGCCTTTGGTTGAACAGTGTAAGGCCGTGCATGAACAGGGTGCTGTTTTTATGGGTATTGGGCGGCTTGATTCGGTTGTTTTACCGGATTGGACAAAGGCATCAGTGGATTTTTTGAAAAAAAATCATCAAAACGTTGTGGTCCATGAGTATGATATTGGGCATTCAGTTTGCCAAGAAGAGCTGAATGACGTGAGTCATTGGTTGACGCAACAAATATTAATGAAAGAGGAGATTTTTTAATGACGGTGGTTAAAAAATCTAAAATGATGCCTTATACGTGTTCACAGATGTACGCGTTGGTTGATGAATGCGAGCGTTATCATGAATTTTTGCCTTATTTTGAAAAAACCCAAGTGCATCATCGTAATGAGGACGAAGTCGAGGCGACGCTAATCATTCAAGCAGCGGGTATGAAAAAATCATTTACCACACGTAATCGTTTACAAAAAGATAAAATGATTGAGTTGCGTTTGGTGGATGGGCCTTTTAAACGCTTGGAAGGATTTTGG
The DNA here is from genome assembly GCA_903887975.1 of uncultured Legionellaceae bacterium. GTDB lineage: Bacteria > Pseudomonadota > Gammaproteobacteria > Legionellales > Legionellaceae > CAISSD01. Next base: position 1,535 of record CAISSD010000139.1, read on the forward strand.
CGTTTTGATCCCGTTGAATCGGGTTGTGTTGTATCGCTGGATTTAGAGTTTGAATTTGCCGGTGGCGTATTGTCCATGTTTCTAAGCCCTATTTTTGAACAAGTTACGGAGTCTATGGTGGATGCTTTTTACGAGCGAGCCAAAGTTTTGTATGTCTGATTTAATCGAGTTTGTGTTTCTACCGCAAGATGAGGCGCCCTTGTTTTACACCATGATGTTTAAAGCAGGGTCAACGGTTCAAAGTGCGTTGGATGAATCTGGTTTGTTAAACGCATTTCCTTCCCTTGGCGATGGTCCGATTGGGATTTTTTCAAAACGAGTGTCTTTGGATACCTTACTTCAACCAGGGGATAGGGTGGAATTTTATCGGCCACTATTAATGGATCCCAAAGACATTCGTCGTCTTCGTGCCAAACATCAAGACTCGATTCGAATCAAGCGATCGTTGGCAAAATAAACAGAAACATGTTTTTTAAGTAAAGGTCCACCACGTTGTCTTATGGTGTAGATATAATCCCAGCGATTGTTGTTGAATAAAGGGCTTAACAAACTGGTTCCCATGAGTATGGCAACATCTGCTTTGGGCATGCCTATTTTTAGTCGATGAATGGCTTTATCCGATATCAAATTACCTTGTTTCACAACCGGTTTGGAAAAATCATAAGTCGCGCATTGTGTGAGTAGCGCCATAAGAATGATACTGACAATAAATTTTTTAATGATCATGATTTTGCTTGTGTTTGAAATTTTCGTCATAATACCACCCAACATCAAGCATTGTCGATGGAGAAAATGTGGGAGATAGTCAACAGTTAAAAGAAGCTGGTCTTAAAATAACCATACCCCGCTTGAAGGTATTGAATATTTTAGAGCAAGCTGAACGTCATCACATGAGTGCAGAATATGTATATAAGGCTTTGTTGGATGGTGGTGAAGAGGTGAGTTTGGCCACGGTTTATCGTGTTTTAACTCAATTTGAGACGGCTGGGTTAATCCATAGGCATCATTTTGAGGGTGGACATTCGGTATTTGAATTAAGCCAAGGTGCGCATCATGATCATGTGGTGTGCATTCGCTGTGGTCATGTGGATGAGTTTTGTGATGCATTGATTGAAGAGCGTTTGGATGACATTGCTAAAGCGCGACAGTTTAAAGTCACGGATCATGCGTTAACCATTTATGGCGTTTGTGGTGATTGTCATCATGGTTGAAAAAATAGATTAACCCTACTAAAATGACTTTATAAATTTTTAAGTAGGGTTAATCTTAATTTATTCTTAAGTTTGACTCCGTATAATTTGCTTATTTGTAAAATAAAATGAGCAAAAAATGACTGTGCTTGATGATTATATTGAACAACTCATCCCTGGTTTTAAGACTTTACCGCTTGATGAGCAACAAAAACGCTTGTCTCAAGAGCCTCTTGCTTCTTTTAAACATCAATTTGAATCAGATCCCAAGCGGTTCTTTGATTGGTGGGATTTGTTGAGGCTTTATTTAAGACCGAACAAAGTATCCGAATTTCGTTCAAATCGTTTGTTTCGTGATGTCAATCAAGACATTACTGACGTTCAAGCCATGCGAGTAAGCGTTTTTTTAGCTGATTTGTATGGATCATTAATCACCTATGATTGGATTGCAGCGCCAGAAGCATTGCAACCAGAAACATTAGTGCCTGTGTTGTTGTTGACGCCGTTTTATGGGCAACTAAAATTACCTGATATGATTAAATTGAATTTGGATGATTTTGATTCCTATGCAAAACAACTTAAAAATATTCTGATTAGCCAACCCTTTATGGCTGAATTATCCTGGAATCATCAATTTCAATCGGTATCAAGCAAACAATCGTATTCTTTTTTACTGAAAAAATCGAAATCTTCCACGACGTTTTTTGATGAAATTGCCGACACTCATTTATTTTTTCAGTTGTCCGGGCTAATCCCACAAAATGATGATTATGTAAAATATATTTTGGACGGCTACAATACGTTTCGTTTTAAATCCGAAGTGAAAGAAGCAAAAAATGTTTTTTATGCTTTATTAAAGCCATTGTATTGGCTTTGTTATGAGTACACGCAAATTGCGAAGAGAGAAACCAACAGCATCAATATTGTATTACGGGGGTTGATGCCTTTGTTGGTGATGGGGCTTTTTGTATTTTTTGTCGGGGTGTTGTTAACACCATTTTCTGTTCCTGAGTTGTTCTTGTTATTGTTGTTGGTGCCAACGGTTTATGTGGGGTTGGTATTGGCCAGTGCTTTTGTTTGGTTAAAAAATCAGGTGTATGATGTTTGTCACATGCTTTGGTATGGTGATTGTCATACAAAGCGTATGATTAAAGCTTTTAATGGTTTGGAAAATGCCCAAGCGGTTCGTGATTTTTATAAAGAAAGCATCAACGATTGTGATGCGCGCGAGCGTTATTTGTCGTCTAAGAAAATGATGGGCATGGCGAGTGTAAGTGAACATAGCGAATTGGAGGCATTGGCCACTAGAAAACTGACATTACTGGCTGAGTGGTATGATATTCATCGTAATTTTGAGTTGGGTTTTGATGTGCTTTCATCGTTGGTTGCCCATCGTTTGGATGAAGATGCTCGCATGTTTAAACAAAAGTTTAAACAAGTAGGTGATGATTATATTGATGCCTTTGTGTGTGGCTTGAAGGAGCAATCGTTGGGCACAGCATTGGTTTTGGATGAAGTGCAAGAGAAAAAAAGTTTGGTTTTTTCGTGTCAGCAACAATTTTTTAAGTGCGCGAAACTTTCGAAGCAGTTGAACAATGGGTTGTATGAATCAAAAGAGAATTACCCGCCGTTGTATTGTATGCCTTGATGGCAATCAATGTAAAAGTTGACATTATTTGCAAGTTAAGCCAAAAAAACCAATAATTCATTGATGCTATGATGGAGTGCTTCCGTCATCATCATCAACGAAGTTTGATCTGTCAATAGCGCTTGATTGGTTTCCACATGGAAACCCAGATAATCTGATTCCGGGTGTTTTTTTCGTAAATAGTGGGGGAAGCCATGATTGGCCCCACTGTAAGGGTAATTGAGACGCACGCGATAACCAGGCGGTTCTGCGCACAATAATCGATACCACGCTCGGGCGACTTCTTTTTCGGCATGACGACGAAAATCATACAATAAACCAATGGCGGCATTGTGAACAACCCCACGCGCACTGGGTGCAAAACTATGAATGGATAAATGCAATACTTGCTCGCCATTGTCAATGTGTTTTTGAATGGTTTGTTCAGTGTGGTTTCTGAATGGAAGGTAGTAAGTATCAATTAAATGTTGTTTTTCGCTAGGCAATAGATTGTGACTGAATTCTGAAAACAATTGTGGGTGGTGCACATGATGATTACAGTCGATCAACAAGCGGCTGACGGTGGGATGATGGTATTCACACACCAGATTTTGGTGTAAAAAACCAGCAATGGCACGGGTGCCAAAATCCATGGCATCATGAGTTTCTAAAACCGATGGATTATTTTGAAACAGATTTTGATACGATTGTGGGATGGTGTTGACAGCATGTTCGGCAGTTAAAACCAAGACAATGGGTTTCATAGTGAACAACTCATGACGATGTGATTGAATGGAGATTCTCTTAAGAATAGCACAGTCAGACTGAAGATGAAAATTATTGTGATGATGTGATGACGGATTGTATGCTATTATTGTAATGTGTATTACTGTAACAAAGGTTGCAATAATCTCGAGTTTAGTCATTTTTCCCTAATCCGTTCGCCCTGGAGCGTGCGTATCCCAAGCTTTTTCATTGGATAATATGTTAAACTCAAATGTTTCATTGATTGGATGAATTCATGACCATCATTGCCATTCGTGGAGCGCGAACGCATAATTTAAAAAATATTGATGTGGATATCCCACGAGACAAGTTAACTGTTATTACTGGCTTGTCAGGCTCTGGCAAATCATCATTGGCTTTTGATACGTTGTATGCCGAAGGTCAACGTCGTTATGTCGAGTCTTTGTCG